>CAYQDP010000016.1:0-16051 GCA_964416235.1 uncultured Flavobacteriaceae bacterium
TTTTTATGTTGCTACCGGATTTAGTACAAGGAACTATGTTGCGTTTTATTCTAATTCATATAATAAAGGAAATAAAAATGCATTAGGAGAGTTCTATTCGAATAATCCGCGCGGAACAATCTTCCTTAATTTAGGATTGGTGTTCAGAATCGGAAGAACTAAATCGTATTTAAATAATCAAAATATTTACGAAGCCATTGACATCAATGGAACTATCGATCCGGGTGAGAACAATGTAAATCCCGGTAACGGAAACATTGTTATTCCAAATAAGCGAAAGGGAAGTAATTCTTTAAAACCAAACGAGGTTCAGGACTTAATCGATATTTACGATTTTTAATTCATAGTACTTAATCTTTATTGGAACTTCAAAAGTCATTCTATAGCCTAGACAAAAATGAGTTGTATTCCATTATTTGTCAAAAGTCCTGTCTTGGATTTTATGACTTATTAAATCTTAGTTAACTAAATTCACTTTATTGTATTTTAAAATCACGGGGATGTTCATTTAATATGAATTCATTTGAAAACTGTATCTTTAATTAATAAATTATCCTCAATTATGAAGCAAAAATACCTTCTATCTATATTTTTTTGGTTAATGTTCTCTCATCACACTTTTGCTCAGCCGGGAGTACATGGTTCAAAATTAATTAACTCTCCGGGTATAATAATAAATGAGTATACAGCATTATCAGCCTCTGTAATTGCCGGCAGTACTATTATTAATGTAAATAACAGTACGCTTAATGCAAACAATCGATTTACAGGAAGTCTTTCTGCCGGGGAATTGATTATGATATATCAGGTCCAAGGTGTAGACATTAATGGTTACCTAAGTGGTACAATAGGATTACCTAATGATACATCGTGGGGTAAGCCACTTAATTATTTTAATACCGGACTTTATGAATTTGCAGAAGTGCGATCTGTTCCTAATTCAACTTCAATTGTAATAGATTGCGGATTAAAGAATAGCTACGACAGTAATTCAAGCTTTTTTAGAACTATTGTTGTGAGAGTACCACGGTACACTGCGCTTACAATTGATGCGGGAGGTGTGCTTACTTGTGATGATTGGAATGGTACTATAGGAGGTGTACTTGCAGTAGAAGTACAAGGAAATACCACTATTAACACAGGCGGTTTAATTGATGTATCAGGTAGGGGTTTTAGAGGAGGATCGCTAATAGGAGATAATCTGTCAACTTTTGGTGTTAATAATCATTCTTCAACTGATAATACTTTCGGCGCAGAAAAAGGTGAAGGTGTTACTGGTTATCAGTCAATGTATGATGTTTATGGCGGGCGGTATGGTCGTGGAGCAGCTGCAAATGCAGGTGGCGGTGGATGTGCACATAATGGCGGTGGCGGAGGTGGCGCCAATGCATCCAGTAGTTCAATAATCAATTGGAAAGGCTGGGGAATTCCGGATCTTACAGGTACTAATTACACTACTGCATGGAATTTGGATAACGCAGGAATTGCAATTTCTAATAATTCGAATTCAGCAGGAGGAGGCAGAGGGGGATATTCTTTTTCGTCAAGTAATCAAAATGCGATTACGACTGCTCCAGGTAGTGCGTCTTGGGGAGGTGATAACCGAAATAAAGACGCAGCCGGATTAGGTGGGCGCGCACTTGATTACTCAACTGGCCGATTATTTTATGGCGGTGGCGGAGGCGCCGGTGATCAAAATAATGGAGGTGGAGGTAACGGAGGAGATGGAGGAGGATTAGTTTATATGTTGATGTATGGAAACTTAAGCGGAAGCGGAATTGTTCAGGGTAACGGTAATAATGGGAGTAATAGTCAGGGTGGGAGTGGCTTTCCGACAGGAATTGATGGTGCCGGAGGTGGAGGTGCCGGAGGAGTTGTAATTCTTAATGCACTTGGAATTATTTCTAATTCTATAACAATAAATACAAATGGTGGTACCGGAGGGAATCAAGTTGTTTTCCCTACAACAACTAATGAAACTGAAGGTCCAGGCGGCGGTGGCAGCGGCGGGTATATTGCTGTTTCAAACGGAACACCAATAAGAAATTCTAATGGTGGAAATAACGGAACAACTAATACCAATGCTCTGACTGAATTTTTACCAAACGGTGCTACAAAGGGATGTTCAGGAATTGCCAATGCTACAATTAGCAATTTTACAATTACCGTTAGCAATGTTTCAGTTTGTGTTGGTAATTCTGCGGTTTTAAGCGCTTCTATAAGTGGAACATTACCCGCTGGCTCTAGTATAATTTGGTATGATGCTCAAGTTGCAGGTAACGTAGTTGGAACAGGTACTTCCTTTACCACTGGTATAATTACTGGGGCAACAACTTATTATGTAGGAACATGCCCAGGTACATATAAAATACCGGTTTTAGTATCAACGTATCCGCAGCCTACAATTACTGTAAACAGTGGTACAATTTGTAGTGGCAGTAGTTTTACAATAGCACCGAGTGGCGCAAATTCATATACTATCCAAGGAGGTAGTGCGATTGTTTCTCCAACAGCTAATGTAAGTTATACAGTAGTTGGTTCAAGTAGTTTAGGTTGTCTAAGTGCAAATTCCGCAACAAGTAATATTCTGGTAAATGCTAATCCTACTGTAAATGCAGTTTCAAGTTTAAGCTTAATTTGTGTAGGGCAAACAGCAAGCTTAACGGCAAGCGGTGCTTCAACTTATACTTGGAATACTACTGCAACAACTGCTGTTATCGCAGTATCACCAACAATTAATACAACTTATACTGTAATTGGCACCGATGCTAATGGTTGTGAGAATATGGCCGTTATTACGCAAAGCGTTAGTTCTTGTACAGGAATAGAATCATTGGGATTGCGCAGTCCGGAGTTCATTGTGTTCCCGAATCCAACGAGTGGAATTTTAAATATTACACTGATGACTGCAGGTACTTTGGTTACCGATGTTGTAATTACAAATGTATTAGGACTTATTGTTTTAAATGAAAAAATAACTGAACAATATTCATCATTTAATATTGAGCATTTCTCTAAGGGTGTTTATTTTGTTAGGGTAGGAAATGTAGTTAGGAAAATTATTTTCGAGTAGATTAGATTCTAATAATGATTTTAAAACCGCTAATATAAAATCTGGAGATTTTTTTTATTAAAATCTAATACCCAATCCAAATTCAATGTTTTGGTAGTACAATCGAATGCGTGATTCTTTAATTGGAATGGTGTTAAATTCAATTCCATAAATGACATTGGCAAAAAAGTTATCGCCGTTATAACCAAATTGCGCGCGACCGTTTACATAAGTTGGTACGTTAATCCAGAATCGTTTAAAGCTGCTTTGTACATAACTTTGAAACTGTACTCCTGTACCCGCTAATAAAACGGGCGTTAAATGAAATTTTCCCATTACGAATTGATAACCTGCTCCAAAACTTAATAAGGTGGTAAGGAAATCTCCCGCTTGTAATCTATCCAGATTCGGATAATTATCCTTTTGTCCGGGTGGTACGATGTTAGTGTCTGTCTCTATTCTTTGATATCTTTCTGAAACATTCATTAAAAAAGATCCGGCGCTTTTCTTTTGTCGTTCTGATTGTGCAAAAGCTGCGTTTAATGAGAAGTTCTTATTGAAATTAAATCCAATGTTTAATCCCCCTTCAATTACATGAAGATTATTTGATTTAGGATAACCCAATGAATCTTCATTCCAACCTGTATAAAATTTACCGTAATCTTTTAGGTAATAGCCTTTGTAGTCTCTATAGAAAAATCCCCACGACGTAATTCTTCCTTGAATATTGATAAAAATATCTGTGAATTTAGTGTCACAGTATTGTTTAATAAGAGTTTTGTCAGAAGGTAATTTAAAGGCAGCTGATACATAAACTTTTTTAATTCGGATGGCAGCACCAACAACACCGGGAATGGAAGGCTTCCAATTAAAATTTTCGCCGTTCTTTTTCCGACTGCTCACATTAAACGTTACACTTGGATAAATAAATTTTGGACGGAATAAAAAATTCTTCGGAAAGACTTCAATGTTCTCTGGAATTTTAGCTAAGGCTTTTTTCTCCTTCTTTTCCTTTTTTATTCTTTCTTTCTCTGCTTTCTTGCGTTTAGCTTCTTTTTCTTTCGCTAATTGTTTCTCGTTTTTGGTTTGAGAAACTGCATTTCCAAAAAACAATAATGAAATAAATAAGAGGAAAAGAATTTTTTTCATCTCGATTAAAAAACATGTTTTTCAGCGTGATAGGAAGAACGTACTAACGGACCACTTTCAACATAACGGAATCCTTTTTCTAAAGCGTAATCTTTATATTTTTTGAATTCATCCGGGTGGACAAAACGAGCAACAGGTAAATGTTTTGGAGTTGGTTGCAAATATTGACCGATAGTCATCACATCACAATTAGAGTTGCGTAAATCATCAATGGTTTCAAAAACTTCCTGTTCAGTTTCTCCAAGTCCAACCATTAAACCGCTTTTGGTTTTTACTCCTGCTGCATTTAATCGTTTGATGACTTCTAAACTTCTGTCATATTTAGCTTGAATGCGAACTTGTGCAGTTAAGCGCCTTACTGTTTCAATGTTATGAGAAACAATATCGGGTTTAACATCAATGATGCGTTGTAAGTTTTCCCATTTACCGGCGAAGTCAGGAATCAAACATTCGAATTTTGTTTCAGGACTTATCTCGCGAATGGCTTTAATGGTTTCTGCCCAAATGATAGAACCTCCATCTTTTAAATCATCACGGTCAACAGACGTAATCACACAATGTTTTACACCCATTAATTTTACGGAGTTGGCTACACGTTTTGGCTCATCCCAATCTGCAGGTTTTGGTTTACCTGTAGCAACGGCACAAAATCCGCAAGAGCGCGTGCAGATGTTTCCCAATATCATGAACGTTGCAGTGCCTGCTCCCCAGCACTCGCCCATATTAGGGCAATTACCACTCTCGCAAATGGTGTGCAATTTGTGTTTACTTACAATGCCACGAACTTTAAGATATTCTTCACCGATTGGAAGTTTTACACGTAACCAATCAGGTTTTTTAATTTTAGGTGTTGATGTAATTTCTGATTCCATTTTTAAAACCACTTCTTTCCAAATACAAATCCAACATATAAAGTAACCACTACATTTTCGGCCGGGTTACGAGCCATAATAGGAATAGCACGCGGATAATAATCGCAAGATACGCCGGTTTCGATGGCGCGTACCCAATGTGAATATGGTGCATACTCAAAACTCATGTTCAATTTTCCGTGGATTACAGGGTATAATTGCAATTCATCAATACCATCTAAAAAGGGTCCGCGACCAATAACACTATCCTGATTGAAAGTTTCTTCGTTATATTTTACAGATTGTTTGGTTGGACTGGAACCTGTAGGATCGTTGCGGAAAACTAAAACGTAATAAGGTTTTGCAACAGCTAATCCGCCGCCAATAATATAAGAGCAACGAATCTCAACAGATTTTCTATCGGCACGTTTGTAAAGCACATTTTGGATTCCTGTTCCGATCCTTATTAGTGCAACATTATTGATTTTACCGTATACAAAACGTTTAGAGCCTTCGTCAGAGCTTTTAACTTTAATCTCTTTTGGATGTTTAAGATTAAGTCCTTCGAATTCAATTAATGATTTTGTTTTTGCACTTATGTGTTTTCCCCGACGATAGCCTATACCGTAACCACGGGTGTGAGCAAAAATTTTAAAAGTACCTTCATGCCGATATAATACATTCAAATCTTGTCCTTGTTTTAAAGCTTCCGGTGCACTTTGAGAAAATGCTTTTACAGAAGTTACAAGGGCGAAAATGAAGATTATTCGCTTTAAATACATCCTAACAAAGTTAGACAATTTTAAGGTTTAATCCTACATTTGTTAGAGTGTAAAAAAGCTAAATAATGATAACAAGTACAGTAAAATATCCGGGTGAATTAAGAACTGAAGCTACTCACGTGAAGAGTGGAACAACAATAATTACTGATGCGCCAACCGATAATCATGGTAAGGGCGAGGCATTTTCGCCAACGGATTTAGTGGCAACGGCATTGGCAAGTTGTATGATATCAATTATGGGAATTGTATCTATGAAAGAAGGAATCACAAAAGCTGATGGCGCAACTGCTGAGGTTACAAAAATCATGTATGCCGACCCTAGAAGAATCGGTGAAATTCATGTAACGGTAACCATGCCCAAATTAAATTATTCGGAAAAGGAGAAAAAGATGTATGAACACGCGGCTTTTACCTGTCCGGTTGCGAAGAGTTTACATCCTGATATTAAGCAAGAGATTAAGTTTATTTGGTAAGGCTATAAATGCATACAGCCCCATGAAGGGGCTGTATAAAGTTTTCAAAATCAGCTTTGAAATAAAAAATTAAACTGATTTTTTATATAATGAGCTGTTATCAACTTTAGAATAAGCTGGACATTTTTCGTGTGATTTGCAAGAACTTAAAGTTAGACCTGCTAAAACGAAGGCAGAAGCGAAGATGATTACTTTTTTCATGATTTTGTTAGTGTTTAGATAGCAAATATAAACTTTTGCTTAAAAAATCAAAAAAAATCTTTTTCACATTGTTAAAAACCCCGGTAAATTAGCCGTATGATTGAACCAAAAATTGAAGAGGGATGGCTAAAAGTTTTGAAGCCGGAGTTTGAAAAGCCATATTTTTCAGATTTAAAATCCTTTTTGGTAGAGGAGAAGAAGCAGAATGTTATTTATCCTCCCGGTAATCGCATTTTTTCGGCTTTCGATTATACACCTTTTGATGAGGTGGAGGTTGTTATTTTAGGACAAGATCCTTATCACGGTCCGGGTCAGGCAAACGGATTGTGTTTTTCAGTTAGCGATGGAATAAGGCAGCCGCCGTCGTTAGTAAATATTTTCAAGGAATTGAAGGAGGATATGGGTTGCGAGATTCCATTGAGTGGGAATTTGGAAAAGTGGGCAAAACAAGGCGTTTTTTTATTAAACGCAACATTAACAGTTAGAGCCAACACTGCAGGAAGTCACCAAAATAAAGGATGGGAACAGTTTACTGATTCAGCCATCAAAGCATTATCCGATAAAAAAGAAAACCTGGTGTTTTTATTGTGGGGGAATTATGCTAAAGCAAAAGCAGAGCTAATTGACTCAAATAAACATTTGGTATTAACAGCAGCACATCCGTCGCCGCTTGCACGCGGTGCATTTTTTGGGTGCAAACATTTTAGTAAAACTAATCAGTATCTTAATTCAAAAGGGAAAAAGCCAATCGACTGGTGTCTCGATTTTTAATCTTCCTTCTTTTTTAAATATTCCTCTGTGAAATGTTTCACCGATTTTTCCTGACTAAATTTTTCAGAATTATAATCACCTGATTTATTTCTTGGAATAGATAGACTTTGCCAATCCTCATTTTTAATCATCTTGGCAACAAAAACAATTTGTCCGATATGATAGGGGTAATGCGCCAACTGTCGGTTGATAGCTTCCATTATTGTATGCCCTTGATTACGGATGTAAATGATTTTCTGTAAATCGTTTTCAGTAAGACTATTGATTGTATTAAAAAAGCAATCCCAACCTTTATTCCAGGTAGCCACTAATTCGACTTTGCTTTTAATGTCGTTTTCAAATTCTCCATCACGATTTCGCCACTCTTTTTCACCATCACTCGTCAGGAAATCTGTCCAACGTGAAATCATATTGCCACTTAAATGTTTAACGATAGTGGCAATGCTGTTGCTTCCCGCATTGAATTGCCAAAGCAATTTTTCCTCCGGAATTTGTTCAATGGCCTTTTCACCTAGATCTTTGTAATACAAAAACTGGCGTTTAATACTCTCTAAATAGTTTGTGCTCATGTTAACGGTATTTATCGATTAAATACATTAAACTTCCGATTGCAGCAGCTCCTAATTCTAACTCGCGCTTATTTACTTTATCAAATGTGTCATCAGCTGTGTGGTGTATATCAAAATAGCGCTGTCCGTCGGGTTCGTATCCAATGCAAGGAACTCCTTGTTTTTCCAAAGGACCAATATCTGCACCGCCGCCACCTTGATTGATATAAGTTATAAAGTACGGTTTAAATAACGGTAACCAATTACTAACGGTCTGGTACATCCCGGCAGTTGTGTCAACGCCAAAACCACGGGGAGTAAAACCTCCGGCATCGGTTTCAATGGCGGCAATGTGTTTTAGTTTTTTCACTTCCGCTTCTTTACCATACGCTTTGCCGCCGCCTAAACCATTTTCTTCATTCATAAATGCAACTGCACGGATACTGTGTTTAGGTTTTACACCTAATTTTTTAAACATGGCTAAAGCTTCAATAGATTGTACAACGCCGGCACCATCATCATGGGCACCCTCGCCATTATCCCAACTGTCTAAGTGACCACCTGTAATGATGTATTCATTCGGTTTTTCACTTCCTTTTATTTCACCGATCACATTAAATGAAGGTGCATCGGGGAAGGATTTACAGTTGGATTTTAAATACAAACTTAACTGCGCATCTTTCTTTAAGTTTTCACTTAGTAAATCCGCAGCTTTAAAACTCAATGCAAAAGCAGGAATTTTTGTAAGGCTCACCGTTGAGTCGTATTTCATGACACCGGTGTGTGGCGAATCATTATCGGATGAGCTCATGCTCCTTACAACGGTAGCAACGGCACCGTATTTAGCTGCCTTCGACGGACCATCATATCTGTATTTAACAGTTTCTCCATAAGAAGTACCTGTGCGAATATTTTTAGGATTGAAAAACACATTATAAAAAACAATTTTTCCCTTAATGTTTTTTTCTCCAAGCTGTTCAAGCTCTTCAAAACTTTTTACTTCAATAACAGGAGCGTTTATGCCATTTACAGGCGTAGCAACTGAACCTCCTAATGCAATAAGATTAAGTGGTAAAATTGATTTTTGTTTTGAAAAGCGTATTTCGCATTTTTCTTTTTCACCACGTTCCCAATGTGTAACCATGCAGGGTTGTAAATAAACCGTATCGGCTCCTGCGTTGTACATAGCTTTTTTAGCCCAGTAAACAGCTTGTTCAGCATTCTTGGATCCGCTTAATCTCGGTCCAATTGTTTTGCACAATACTTCCAGACTTTTATAACATTTGCTTTCCGTTAAATAGAAATCATAAATCTTCCGGAGCATTAACGAATCATTATTTTGTGCAAATGATGAAAGTGAAAAGAGGAGTAAAGAAAAATTAAAAAACTTCATAAAAAATTATTTAAATACAATTTCGTTAATGAGTCGGCTTCCGCAAAAGCGATTAATGTTATCGATGAGTTGTTGCTTATTAAACGCTAATTCTTGTTTAAGTGCTGCAGATTTAAGCGTCAGAAAAAGTGTAGTGTCGTTAAATGACATGTCCAAAGTTTGCGATGCAATATGTTCGCCGGCAATATCTTTCCAGCCATTCTTCACCGTAAAACGACTGATTTTAACATCCAGTTTTTCCTGTTTTAGAAACTCATTTATGGCATCGCCAACTCGTATGAGATTGTTTTTTTTCATCACTTAATTTCTTGTGCAACGCCGTTATCTACTAAAAATATTTTCTTATCGATGGTGTTAAATGCAAATAAATCTCTGATTCGATCAGGGTGAGTATCCGTTATAAAAATCTGTCCGAATTCATCGCCACTCACCAATTCAATTAGTTTTCTGAATCTTGTTTCGTCTAATTTATCATAAACATCATCCAATAAAAGAAGAGGTTTTGTGTGTTTTTTGTTTTTGATGAATTCGAATTGAGCCAGTTTCAATGCCAATAAATACGATTTTTGTTGTCCTTGCGACGCGAATTTTTTCAAACTAAAGCCATTCACCATAAAATCCATATCGTCTTTATGTGGACCAACTGTGGTATAATGCAAAACACGGTCGCGTTCCAAAGAAGTAAGAATAGCTGCTTTATAATCGCGTTCGCCAACTGACGATTCGTAATTAAGACTTACAGCTTCTTTACTTTCGCTAATGTGCGCATAATGTTTATTGAAGAGAGGGATAAACTCTTTTAAAAAATCTTTGCGTATTTCAAGAATGCTTTTACCGTGTAGAATTAATTGCTCGTCCCAAATCTCGAGAGTAACAGAGTCAAAAGTACGCGACTCATAAAACTGTTTCAATAAAGCGTTTCTTTGTTTCAGAACCTGATTATAGGCAATTAGTTTTTCGAGATATACCTTATCGTATTGCGAAATGATTCCGTCAATAAACTTACGACGCGTTTCACTGGTTCCATTAATGAGTTCGGCATCGGCCGGTGAAATCATTACCAGAGGATACATTCCTATATGTTCAGACAAGCGATCGTACTCTTTTTTGTCGTGTTTGAAAACCTTTTTCTGATTGCGTTTTTGTCCGCAATAAACTTCAGTGTTTTCACCGTTGCGGTTATAAAATCCCTGAATCACAAAAAAGCCTTCACCATGTTTGATATTTTGGCTATCGATGCTGTTAAAAAAGCTTTTACAAAAAGAGAGGTAATGAATGGCATCTAAAATGTTGGTTTTGCCCATTCCGTTGTTACCCACCAGGCAGTTCATTTTTTCACTGAAATTGAGGGTAATATCAGAATAGTTCTTAAAATTGATGAGTGTGAGCTGCTTTAAAACCATTGAATTTCAGGTAAATTTAAGCCATTTTTACGGGTATTACCTCCTTTAAAATAAATTTCTGAATTAAAAATAAAAAATCTATTTTTGCACCTTAAATTTAGTGGATAAAATGGCCGAACTTAAAGACGAAAATCAGGTTGAAAACGTTGAGAACAACGAAAACGAAGTAGCTTATGAGGAGGTTGCGGAGGAAAAAGCTTCCAAAGCGGTAGACCCAACCCTTGAAGGGCTTCAGTTTTTTTATGAGAGCAACAAAAAAATGATCAATTATGTTGGTGGTGGATTAGCTGTCATCATTGCATTATTTGTTGGCTACAAGTATTACTGGTTGCCGGATAAAGAAAAAGAAGCAACGAACGAGATATTCTTTGCTCAGCATTATTTCGAAAGAGACAGCTTTAATCTTGCTTTAAGAGGCGGGGTAATGGTTCGTAACGCAGATGGCGACAAAACCATGATGGGTTTTGAACAAATTGCGGAAGAATACGGAATCACTTCAGTAGGAAGCTTAGCTCATTACTATGCAGGTATTTGTTGTTTACGTACCGGTCAGTTTGAAAAAGCAATCGAGCATTTACAACAATACAATGGTGATGATTTAATGGTAGCACCTGTAGCCTTAGGTGCAATTGGAGATGCGAATATGGAATTAAATCGTGTTGATGAGGCATTAAAGTTTTATTTAAAGGCTTCTGAAAAGAATAGTAACAATTTTACTACACCTATTTATTTAAAGAAAGCTGCTTTTGCATACGAGTTAAAAAGCAATTTTACTGAGGCTTTAAATGTTTACGAGCGCATCAAGAGAGAATATCCTCGCAGCGGCGAAGCTAAAGAAATTGAAAAGTATATTGCTAAGGTTAAAACTTTAGGTAACTTATAAAAAACAATAAAATCATTGGTCAGCCGCGGTTATACTGCGGCTGATTTATTTTAAGGAAATTGCAATGTCGAGTCAGAATAAAAATTTATCAAGTATAGAGGGAAGTGAAGTTAAGAGCGCTGTTGAATTTACTTTTGGAATCGTGTGGGCCGAATGGAATCATGAAATTACTCATGCCTTATATAAAGGTGCATATGATACTTTGATAAAATACGGTGCAAAGCCTGAAAATATCATTTCTAAGACAGTACCAGGAAGTTTTGAATTAATTCTAGGCGCACAATGGTTGGCCGAAAACAAAAAGGTTGATGCGGTTATTGCCATTGGTTGTGTTATTCAAGGAGAAACACGTCATTTTGATTTTATTTGTGATGCCGTAGCTCACGGAATTACCAATCTCAATATCAAATACAATAAGCCTGTTATTTTCGGGGTTTTAACACCCGATAATCAGCAGCAAGCTATAGATAGAGCAGGAGGGAAGCATGGAAATAAGGGAGATGAGGCTGCAATCACTGCCATTAAAATGCTTCATTTTGGTAAGTAAACGAGCTTAAAAATCAAAGCCTCAACTTTTCAACATTTATTTACAAACACCAACTTAAGAGGAATTTTAATGATAAATTTACCTCTTTAATTCTTATCTCATGTCAAAATCCGATGTACTGTTAGGCCTTCAATGGGGCGACGAAGGAAAAGGAAAAATTGTTGATGTTCTAACTCCTGAATATGATATCATAGCACGATTTCAAGGCGGACCAAACGCAGGACATACTCTTGAATTTAATGGTATAAAACACGTTTTACATACCATTCCAAGCGGAATTTTTCATCCTACCGCACAAAATATCGTAGGTAACGGTGTAGTGATAGATCCTGTTATTTTTAAGAAAGAAATTGATGCCTTATTAAAATTGGGTGTAGATGTAAAATCGAAATTATTAATCTCGAAGCGTGCACATTTAATTTTGCCTACACATCGTTTGATTGATGCAGCTAGTGAAGCTTCAAAAGGAAAAAACAAAATCGGTTCAACTTTAAAAGGTATCGGTCCGACTTACATGGACAAAACAGGCCGTAATGGATTACGCATAGGTGATATTGAAACAAAGGATTTTAAAGAGAAATACAATACGCTTGTAGATAAGCACAAGCAAATTTTATCATTCTATAATTACGAATATAATTTACAGGAATTAGAGCCGGCTTGGTTTGAAGCAATCGAATCACTCAAGAATCTTCAGTTTATTGAGAGCGAACATTTTTTAAATTCTGCATTAGCTTCCGGTAAAAAAATATTAGCAGAAGGTGCGCAAGGTTCATTATTAGATATTGACTTTGGTTCTTATCCTTTTGTTACATCTTCCAATACCGTTTGCTCCGGCGCTTGCAGCGGTTTAGGTATTGCACCTAATCGTATTGGAAACGTTATTGGAATTTTTAAAGCATATTGTACACGTGTGGGTAGTGGACCATTCCCGACTGAATTAAATGATGAAACCGGAGAGAAAATCCGTCAAATTGGACGTGAATTCGGTTCTACAACCGGACGCGCACGCCGTACAGGTTGGTTGGATTTACCTGCATTGAAATACGCTATCATGATTAACGGTGTTACTGAGTTGATGATGATGAAGGCCGATGTACTTTCTGATTTTGATACGTTAAAGGTGTGTACACATTATAATTATAACGGACAAGTTATCGACTTTTTACCTTACGATATAGATACACGCTATTTAACACCAATTTATCAGGAAGTGAAAGGCTGGAATTGCGACTTAACAAAAATCACTAAGAAAGAAGAGATGCCACAAGCGCTTGTTGATTACGTTAAATACATTGAGAATGCGGTTAAAACTCCAATCACAATTGTTTCGATTGGTCCAGATAGAACTCAGACCATTAAACTTTAATTAAACCGTATTTCGTAAGTTTTGAAATTGTAGTCGGCTCGGATTTTCAATTGGCCATCTTTAGTTAATTTCAATACTTTCCAACTGAGACGTGCAAGAAAAATATTCTCTGCACCGAAATCTTCATTTACAGGATGGAAAATTATTGCGACCTCTCTTTTTGTTCCTGAGAATTGAAGAGAACCTTCACCTAAATCACCGGTTAATTCTTTTTTAGAGGCATCGTAGTTAAAATTCAAAGAAAGAGCATCCTCCAGTTTTTGTCCGCAATAGTTATAAGGAAAAGTGCTATACAGATTTTTATAATAAGGCATTAAATCTTGTCCGTCGGCTGTATAAGAAGTGATACGCCCACCCTTAAAAACCTTCTCCGCATTTTTAAACCAAAGGGTATTCTCAGGATATTTTTTACATCCTGAAAAAACGAAAATTGCAAGGAGAGCAATTAGCGCAAATATATTTTTTGGTTTATAAAACATGATAGAGCAAACGACCAACTAAAAAATAAATGGTGATTCCGATAATGTCATTGAGTGTAGTAACGAAAGGTCCGGTTGCTAATGCAGGATTAATTTTGAATCGGTTCATGGTTAGAGGAACAAAAGTACCTAAAAAGGATGCGCATAAAATAACTGTAAATAAGGCAATGCTTACCGTTGCGGCTAATTTCCAACTTTCAATCATAAACGAATAAGCCCAAATGAGAGAAGAGCAAATCAATCCGTTAATTATTCCTACGCCAAGTTCCTTCATTAATTTGTTAGAAATAGAATCACCCAATAAAGTATTATTTGCTAAACCTTGTACAATGATGGCTGATGATTGTACACCAACATTTCCACCCATTGCCCCAATTAAAGGAATGAAGAAAGCCATTTCGGGATGAATTTGAATTTGACTTTCATAATTGCCAATAATTCTAGAGCCAATTATTCCACCACACATCCCAACTAATAACCATGGAATGCGCGCACGCGATAAACGCCATAAACGGTCATTACTATCTACATCATCCGAGATACCACTCATGATTTGAATGTCCTTCTCTGCTTCTTCACGGATCACGTCAACCACGTCGTCAATCGTAATTCTACCTACTAATCTTCCTAATTGATCAACAACAGGCAGTACAACCAAATCATATTTCTGCATGAGTTCAGAAACTTCTTCGCTTGTAGCAGATGTTTTCACAGAGTGAACATCAGGCTCTACAATTTCATCAAGGCGAGTTAAGGGATGAGAGATAATTAATTTTTTTAAAGAAAGCATGCCGATGAGTTTTTTATTATCATCGATAACATAAACAGCATACATTACATCAACACTGTCGGTTTGTTTGCGAATCTCATCAATGCAAGTACCAACGGTGTCATTAATGTAAACGCAAACTAATTCCTTCGCCATTAGGGAGCCCGCTGTTCCTTCTTCATAATTGAGGAGGTCGGCAATATCGCTGGCTTGATCAATATCTTCGATGTGCGAGAGAACCTCTTCCTGAATTTCTTCCGGTAATTCGTTGATAACGTCGGCAGCGTCATCACTCTCCATGTTGTCGAGTTGCTCTGCAATTTCTTTGGTAGAGAAAGTACTTAATAGCTCTTCACGTTTTTCTTCTTCTAATTCGGTTAGTACATCCGCTGCAACTTGTTCTTCCAATAAATCATAGAGATAACTGGCTTCATTTAAATCAAGTTGATTGATAACAATAGCAATATCGGCTGCATATAATTCATGCAGTTGATCTTTTAAGTAGCCACTGTTTTTTTGAGCAATGGATTCTTTTAATTGATCAATGTATTCGGATGTAATTTCAATTTCCATCGACATTGCTTTGCAAAAGTAGGGAAATAAATGTAAAAACGATTTAACCTTACTATCAATAAAAAAGCCGGAACTGGTCCGGCTTTATTTTATTTCTTTTTTGCTGCCTTTTTAGGAGCTGATTTTTTAACTGTTTTTTTAGCGGTCACTTTTTTCGGACTCGCTTTTTTGGCAGCGGCTTTTTTAACTGCGGGAGTTTTTGCTTTTTTTGCAGAACCCTTCTTTACTATTTTGAGTTTTTTCGGTTCTTCTTTAGTTGCTTTAGCTTTTGCTTTACCTTTTCCTTTAGCACCTGCCTTAAATTTGCTGTTTTCTACAGCCTGTTCATAAGCATCAATACCTCCGATAATTTCTACAATATCGCCGAATTTCAGTTTTGAAGGTTCTTTGTCTTTCGGAATTTTGAAGAAAGCTTTTCCTAAGATGATGCATGGCCCCCAACGACCATTAATAACTTTTAAATCCGGATTTTCATCAAATGTTTTGATGATTTTTGCAGCGTCTTTTTCGCGTTTCGCTTTAATTAATTCTACACAACGGTCGCCGGTTACAGTATAAGGATCATCTTCTTTGGTAAGCGAAGTAAACGCGTTGTTATGTACGACATATGGTCCGAAGCGTCCAATACCAACTTTCATTTCTTTACCTTCAAATTCACCAACAATACGAGGCATTTTAAATAACAGCAAAGCATCTTCCAATGAAATGGTTTCCATGCGCTGATCTTTACGTAAGCTGGCAAATTGTGGTTTCTCTCCTGTTTTTTCTTTCGCTTATCCAATTTGAGCTAAAGGTACAAAACGTCCGA
>CAYQDP010000017.1:0-14540 GCA_964416235.1 uncultured Flavobacteriaceae bacterium
CACGTATATGTTGTATCACCCGTAATGTTTCACTTCGCTTATCCAAATACAAAGGGATAGAATCTCCCGGGAAATAAATTTCTTCCAAACGTTTAGCAATTCCTATAACGGGAATTTTACCATACAAACCCAGTTTTTGTAAACTGTTGACAGCGGCGCCTAATTGTCCTTTGCCTCCATCAATCACAATTAACTGAGGTAAAGGTAATCCTTCTTCCAATACGCGGGAATACCGGCGATAAATAACTTCTTCCATCGTTGCGAAATCATCAGGACCTTCCACCGTTTTTACATTAAAATGGCGATACTCTTTTTTTGCCGGCTTACCGTCGATAAACACAGGCATTGCGCTTACGGCAAAATTTCCTTGTATGTTAGAGTTATCGAATCCTTCTATACGACGTGGCTCCTCCTTCAAGTGCAAATCCTTCATCATTTGTTGCATGATGCGCGTGGTGTGCCGCTCCGGATCAGTTAAAGCAATTTGCTTCTCACGCTCGCGTTTATGCGATAAGGCATTTTTTAAACATAAATCAAGTAAATGTTTTTTATCGCCAATTTTAGGAACATAATATTTTGTATCCGGAAATTTAAACTCCGGTTCTTCCGCTACAATAATTTCTTTACTCTTGGAATTAAAACGCTGACGAATTTCGTTGATAGCGAACACTAACATTTCTTCTGGCGTTTCATCCAACTGCTTTTTCAATTCCAATATCTGAGCCTGCACAATGGCGCCGTTGTAAATTTTGAAATAACTAACGTAGGAAATACTTTCTTCGTGAATAGCCGCGAACACATCGGTGTCTGTTACGCTCGGATGCACAATCGTTGATTTTCCCTGATATTTCTCCAGCAAATCAATCTTCTGTTTCAACTCCTCCGCTTTTTCAAATTCCAGATTATCAGAGAACCTTTGCATCTCCGCTTTTAAATCCTTCAAAGCAAAAGCAAAATCGCCTTTAATAATTTTGCGAATTTGCTTCATGTTATTATCATACTCCTCATAACTTTGTTTCCCCTCACAGGGACCTTTGCATTTTCCAATATGATAATCCAAACACACTCTGAATTTTTTCTTAGCAATGTTTTGTTCCGATAAATCATAACTGCAAGTACGCAATGGAAACAATTGCTTAATTAAATCCAACAGCGCATGCATCACCAAAACAGAAGGATAAGGACCGAAATACTCTGAGCCGTCTTTAATTTGTTTGCGCGTGTAGAATATACGAGGGAATCTCTCATTCTTAATGATAATCCACGGATATGTTTTATCGTCACGCAGATTAACATTATAACGCGGTTTTAAATTCTTAATTAAATTATTTTCCAGCAACAATGCATCCAGCTCCGTGTTTACCTTCACTGTTTTGATGTCGCTAATTTTTTTCACCAACAAACGTAAACGCGCGTTATCATGCTCTTTGGTAAAATAAGAACTCACCCGTTTTTTTAAACTCTTGGCTTTCCCCACATACAATAAAGTATTCTCTTTATCGTAATACTGATACACGCCCGGTGTTTCGGGCAAAGATTTAATGATGGATTGGATATGTTCAGAAAAATCTTCTATCACTTCAATAAAGTTAAAACACAAAAGGCAAAAACATTTGTTCTTGCCTTTCGTGTTTTTTAGAATTCACAATTCTTAGGAGTTCTCGGGAATGGAATCACGTCGCGGATATTGGTCATACCTGTTACGAATAAAACTAGTCGCTCAAAACCTAAACCGAATCCGGCATGCGGACAAGATCCAAATCGTCTGGTGTCTAAATACCAACTCAATTCTTCTGCAGGAATGTTCATCTCCTTCATGCGTTGCTCTAACAATTCCAAACGCTCTTCACGTTGCGAACCTCCTACAATCTCTCCGATACCAGGGAATAAAATATCCATGGCTCTTACCGTTTTTCCATCGTCGTTCTGACGCATGTAAAATGCTTTAATGTTTTTTGGATAGTCGGTTAAGATAACCGGTTTGTTGAAATGCTTTTCTACCAAATAACGCTCATGCTCACTTTGTAAGTCAACTCCCCATTCGTTCACTAAATACTGGAATTTCTTTTTCTTATTATGATTACTCTCTCTTAAAATAGAAATCGCTTCAGTATATGTAACACGCTCAAATTTATTATTGATACAGAAATTTAATTTCTCCATCAAATTCATTTCGCTGCGTTCATTTTGCGGTTTTTGTTTTTCTTCGTCTAATAAACGTTGCGTTAAAAACTCAATATCTTCTTTATTATGCTCCAATGCGTAACGAATTACATAGTGTAATAATTCTTCCGCCAGATCCATATTGTCATTTAAATCATAAAAAGCCATTTCAGGTTCTATCATCCAGAACTCAGCAAGATGCCGTGCGGTGTTAGAGTTTTCCGCCCTGAAAGTTGGTCCAAACGTATAAATATCTCCAAAAGCCATGGCACCTAATTCACCTTCGAGCTGTCCGCTCACCGTTAGATTAGTTGACTTACCAAAAAAATCTTCTTTGTAATTTATTTCACCTTGCTCATTACGCGGAATGTTATTCAAATCAAAATTTGTTACATGAAAAGTTTCGCCGGCACCTTCCGCATCACTCGCTGTAATAATTGGTGTATGTAAATACAAAAATCCTTTATCGTTGAAAAACTTGTGGATGGCATACGCTAAAGAATGACGAATACGAAACACCGCGCCGAATGTATTGGTACGAAAACGCAAATGCGCAATCTCACGTAAAAATTCCAAACTATGTTTCTTTGGCTGTAGAGGATATTTTTCCGCATCGCTGTCGCCAATAATTTCTACTGACTTTGCAACTAATTCAACGGTTTGTCCTTTACCTTGCGATGCAATTAAAGTCCCGGTAGCCGCAATAGCCGCACCGGTTGTAATACGTTTTAAAATTGTTTCCGGCGTATTATTAAAATCAACCACCACCTGTAAATTATTATTGGTTGAACCGTCATTCAACGCAATAAACTGATTGTTACGAAAGGTGCGCACCCAGCCTTTTACTGTTATTTCCTGATTTTGAGGACTTAACCCTAAGATTTCTTTGATTTTAACACGTGCCATATTTTAAATTTTGGGTTACAAAGGTGCAAAATTTTTCGATAATATAAGGCACTTTATTTGTATATTTGCTCTCTTATTTTTTTGAGTTTAAGCACATTATGAAGAACATCAGGAACTTTTGCATTATTGCCCATATCGACCACGGAAAAAGCACACTTGCAGACCGCTTATTGGAGTACACCAACACCATTAGCAAACGCGAGATGCAAGCCCAGGTTTTGGATGACATGGATTTAGAGAAAGAGCGCGGGATTACCATTAAGAGTCACGCCATTCAAATGGATTATATGTACAAAGGTGAGAAGTATGTATTGAATTTGATTGATACTCCGGGTCACGTTGACTTTAGTTACGAAGTGTCTCGTTCCATTGCGGCGTGCGAAGGTGCTTTATTAATTGTTGATGCTGCACAGGGGATACAGGCACAAACCATTTCCAATTTATATTTAGCCTTAGAACATGATTTGGAAATTATTCCTATCATGAACAAAATAGATTTACCAAGTGCCGAGCCTGAATTAGTAAAAGATCAAATTGTAGATTTATTAGGTTGCAAGCGAGAAGATATTATGTCGGCTTCCGGAAAAACCGGTCAAGGCGTGCATGAAATTTTAGAAGCGATCGTAGATAGAATTCCGGCACCAAGCGGTGATGAAAATGGTCCGTTACAAGCGTTGATTTTTGATTCTGTATTTAATTCTTTCAGAGGTATTATTGCTTACTTCCGTATTTATAACGGACAGTTAAAGAAAGGCGATAAAGTAAAATTCGTGAATACAGGCATGGAATACAATGCCGATGAAATTGGCGTTTTACGTCTAAAACAAGAACCTCGTGATATCGTAAAGACCGGTGATGTAGGTTATATTATTTCCGGAATTAAAGAAGCGCGTGAGGTAAAAGTGGGTGATACAATTACAACAGTTGCAAACCCATGTAAAGAAGCAATTAAAGGATTTGAAGATGTAAAACCAATGGTATTTGCCGGTATTTATCCGGTAGATACTGAAGACTTCGAAGAGCTTCGTTACTCAATGGAAAAGTTACAATTAAATGATGCTTCTCTTACCTGGGAACCGGAAAGCTCTGCGGCTTTAGGTTTCGGATTCCGTTGCGGATTCTTAGGAATGTTACACATGGAGATTGTACAGGAGCGTTTGGAGCGTGAATTCAACATGACGGTTATTACCACTGTACCAAACGTAAGTTACATTGCATACAAAACTAACGGTGAGGTCATAACGGTAAACAATCCAAGCGACTTACCTGATCCTGCACTCATTGATTATGTAGAAGAGCCTTATATAAAAGCAAATATCATTACTAAATCAGAATTTATTGGTCCGGTAATGAGTTTGTGTATTGAGAAGCGCGGACAAATTGTTACTCAAAATTATTTAACTGCCGATCGCGTTGAATTAGTTTTTGAAATGCCATTAGGAGAAGTTGTATTTGATTTCTTCGACCGATTAAAATCTATCTCTAAAGGTTATGCTTCTTTCGATTATCATCCAATAGGCATGAAACAATCTGATTTAGTGAAGCTGGATATTTTATTGAATGGCGAACAAGTGGATGCTTTATCTGCTTTAATACATCGCAGTAATGCCTATGAATTCGGTAAAAAGATTTGCGAAAAATTGAAAGAATTAATTCCGCGCCAACAATTCGAAATTCCTATTCAGGCTGCAATTGGCGCCAAAATTATTGCGCGTGAAACGATTCGAGCCATTAGAAAAGATGTAACTGCAAAATGTTATGGTGGTGATATCAGCCGTAAGCGTAAATTATTGGAAAAACAAAAAGAAGGTAAAAAGCGCATGAAGCAAGTTGGTAGTGTAGAGATTCCGCAAAGTGCCTTCATGGCTGTGTTAAAGCTAAACGATTAGTGTAATAAAATCATTATTTACACGTTATAAATTAAGTTGAGAGCAGTAAAATTCATAACGCTTTTTTTGATTGGCTTCCTTCATAGCTTTAGTCAGCAAAGTGATGGAATGGGCACCAATCTCCGTAATTTTTACAAAGGGCAATTGCATTTTGGTTTTACCATTGCAGCCAATCATACCGACTTCAGAATACATACTGTTAGTAACGCAGGTTTTCCTGATACAATCATTGATAAAGTAAGATATCAGATTAGAAGTGTTTACACTAAAGGCGATCCGGGTTTTGCTTTAGGCATTGTATGTGATGTGCGCGTGCATGAATATTTACGCGCTCGTTTTACACCGAATATTAGTTTTGGTTCGCGCGCTTTAGAGTACACGTTACAAAACGCCCGTCATGATAGCACAAAAATATTCGTGAAAGGAGTGGAATCAACATTCTTGATATTCCCGATAGAATTAAAATTACAATCAAAACGTATGGGGAATTTTAGTGCTTATGTGATTGGTGGTGGAGCCTACGCACTGGATTTAGCATCCAATAAAAAAGCTGCTGCGGTGAGCAGTAACGCCAACCGATTGGATGATGCCGTTCGTATTAAGCGTGACGATATTATTTATAGCGCCGGAGCGGGTGTAGATTTTTATTTGCAGTATTTTAAATTCGGGATGGAATTAAAAATATTGAATGGTACCAAAAATTTAATTTACAAAGACAATAATATTTTTGCCAAGAGTGTCGATAAAGTTAATTCACGCATGGTTGTGTTTTCGCTTACGTTTGAGGGGTAAAATATTTAAATAATAACTAAGGGATAAAAACCCTTCTTATAACATGAAAAAAACAGTACAACTGCAGCTGCCTGCAACAACAGCATTTAACGAGCAGCTTTTAAAAGAAGAAATTGCTACGCAACTTTCTTTAAATCCTAACGATACATTTTCTATTCAACCGGTAAAACGCAGCATTGATGCGCGAGGAAGAAACATTAAGATAAACTTAACAGTGGATGTTTACATTAACGAAAGCATTCCTGAATTTTCTTATACCCCCGATTACAAACACTGTACTCCCAACTCCGAACTCCGAACTATAATTGGTGCCGGACCTGCCGGATTATTTGCTGCACTGCGTTGCTTAGAATTAGGTTTTAAACCGGTGATTTTTGAACGCGGAAAAGATGTGCAAAGCCGTCGTCGTGATTTAGCTGCCATAAATAAAGAACACATTGTTAATCCGGAAAGTAATTATTGTTTTGGCGAAGGCGGCGCAGGCACTTACAGTGATGGTAAATTATATACACGCTCTACAAAGCGCGGTGATGTAGAAAAAATCCTTAAGGTTCTCGTTTATCATGGAGCTTCTCCCGAAATATTGGTGGATGCCCATCCTCATATTGGCACCAATAAATTGCCAAAAATTATCGCCAACATGCGCGAAACAATTTTAAAATTCGGAGGAGAAATTCATTTTGAACATAAATTAACGGATTTTAAAACAGCTAAAAACTTACTGAAAGAAATCACCGTTTTAGATCTAAAAAGTGGAGAAGAAAAATTGTTTACTGTCAACAAAATCATATTAGCAACCGGACATAGTGCACGTAACATTTACGAATTGCTGCACGCGAAGAATATTTTAATAGAAGCAAAACCCTTTGCGATGGGTGTACGTGCAGAACATCCTCAGGAATTGATTGACCGCATTCAATATCATTGCGGCAGCTTGAATGAAGTGGTACAAAAAAGAAATTATTTGCCGGCTGCCAGTTATAGTTTAGTGCAGCAAGTGAATGGCAGAGGTGTCTATTCTTTTTGTATGTGTCCCGGAGGTATTATCGCGCCATGCGCCACTGACCAGGAGGAAATAGTAACGAACGGTTGGTCGCCAAGTAAGCGAAATAATCCTTACGCGAACAGCGGCATAGTTGTTGGATTTGATCTAAAAGATTTTGAGCCTTATAAAAAACACGGCGCACTTGCCGGATTGGAATTTCAAAAACAACTGGAACATATTGCATGGATTAAAGGTGGTAAAACGCAAGTTGCACCTGCGCAACGTTTACAGGATTTTGTGAATAATAAATTAAGTTCTACTCTACCCGATTGCTCTTATCAGCCGGGAATCACTTCAGTGATGATGAATGAAGTGTTGGGAAGATTAATAGGTCCGAGCTTGCAAGAAGGTTTTAAATCTTTCGGCAATAAAATGCGTGGCTATTTAACCAATGAAGCTGTTATTGTAGGCGTAGAATCCCGTACATCCACACCTGTGCGTATTCCGCGTGACAGAGAAACTCTAAAACATCCGCAACTTGAAAATTTATTTCCTTGCGGTGAAGGCGCAGGATTTGCCGGAGGAATTGTAAGTGCTGCGATTGATGGAGAGAAGTGCGCAGAGGCATCGCAATAGTTTTGTAACAAAAAAGCCCGAACAAATTGTCCGGGCTTTTAATTTATTGCACTTTCTTTAATCGTGATAATAGCGTGACGTGGCCAACATATTTGTGCTCATTACCTCCTAAATCTCTCACAATAATTTTGTAGACATAAACACCATCTTCAACTGCCTTAGTACTTCCTTTTACCGTACCGTCCCAGCCTTTACGGAAGTTATCGCTGGTAAAGATCAACTCACCCCAACGATCAAAGATATACATCACATAATTCTCTTCATCAATTCCAACTCCCTTAGGCTGGAATACATCATTCAATCCGTTTTCATCCGGTGTAAATGCATTCGGAATATAAATCGCATAATCCGGAGTTATTTCAACGTGATGCATCACTGTGTCCATACAACCTTTATCATTAATCGCTACTAAGTACACCTGATAATATCCGGCCATATCGTAAACGTGCGAAGGATGCATTACTGTTGTATTATTATTCGGCGCATTGTAATCTCCGAAATCCCAGAAGTACGTTACAGCCCCTGTAGAGGTGTTTGTAAACTGAATTTCCGGATTCAACATGGAAGTTGATTGCGGTGTCGGGAAGAACTCTGCAATTGGCTTAGGATAAACTTCAATGTAATTCATCACTGCTGTATCTTTCTTACAACCGAACTGATTCACAATTGAGAAACTTACATTGTAGAATCCTGCTTCCGGATAGAACCATGTAATCGGACTGCCACCCGCTGTTCCGCCTCCGCCATTTCCTCCACCGAATGTCCAGGTATAAATATCTGTATTCGAAGTTGAAGTAGCAGTGTAGTTAACCGTTAGAGGCATACAACCTTTTGTTACATCCGATGTAAATGTTCCTTGAGGCAACGGATTAACATTAACTGTAAATTCAGCAGTAGCACCCGGTACTGTACAACCATCGTTGATGGATACGGTGTAGATGTTTGGTGTTGTAAAGTAATTAGCTGTTACTTGAGTTGCTGAACCTGTTGAACCATTACTCCAATTGTAAGTATAAGGACCTCCATTACCCGGACTTGTAATGTTAGGCGTTAAGGTTGCATTATCGCCATGACATTTCGTTACACTGAATCCATTTGCTAATAATTGCGGCTTCACGTTAATGTTAATGATTTTTGGTGAAGTCGCGCAACCATTCGCATCGGTTAAGGATACCATGTATGATGTAGTTACGGTTGGTGTTAATGCATGTGGACCACCACCACTTAATGTGCTTGGCGTCCAGCTATACGTATATGCAGGAGTTCCGCCGCTACCGGCTGCATAAATTTGCGCTACTTGTCCAAAACAAATGGTTGGGTCAGGACTCACATTCAACAATAAAATATTTGGTTGTGTTACATTCACAACACCACTCGCTGTACAACCATACACATCGGTTACAGTAGCTGAATAAACACCCGCGCCTACTCCATTTACAGTTTGAGTGGTAGATGCTGAAGGATTATTCCAGATAAATGTATATGGCGCTGTTCCTGATGAGAAATTGATGGCCATTGAACCATTCTGCTGACCAAAACACAACGGCGCTGTGAAGGTCATAGATGTTAAGTTTGGTCCTGGTGCATTTGGCACGTTTACTGATTGCGTAATCACGCAACCGTTAGCATCCGTTATTACAACATTCCAGTTATTAGAACTTAGGTTAGTTGCCACTGAAGTGTTTTGAGGTGTAGGCGTATTCCAGTTATAAGAATAACCAGGAGTACCACCACTAACAGATACAGTAGCACTACCATTGGCATTTCCGCATGTAGCAGGAGTTGCCGTAGCTGAACTTAATAATTGTGTAGGCTGAGAGATTACATATACACCGCTTGTTGTACACGATTTAGTATCGGTTACTAATAAACTATATGTTCCCGCAGCTAAATTAGTAATCACAGGATTTCCAGGTTGAGTTGGCGACCAAACTAATGTATAGGCAGGTGTACCACCCGTTATATTAGTAGTGATTTGTCCTGTATTATTATTAAAGCAAGTTAAATTAGTTACAGAGAAACTGTTTATCACCAATGGATTTGGTTGATTAATGGTTACTGTTTGTGAAGTAGGACAACCATTTGCATCCGTAACAAAACACGTATACGTACCAGGACCCATGCTCACTGCTACTGAAGAGCTCTGCGCGGTTGGTGTCCATAGATAAGTATAACCCGGTGTACCACCATTCAATAACATAGTTGCAGTTCCATTGCTGGCACCACTACAAGTTACGTGTGTTACGTTTGTAATGGCACTGTTTAATTGCGGTGGCTGAGTAATGTTTACAGAACCTGTTGCGATACAACCCGCGGCATCTGTAATTGTTATAGAGTGGAATCCTGCAGGTAGATTATTCACGTTTTGTGTAGTTTGAGCCAGATATGACCAGAGAATACTAATTGTTCCGGTACCACCTGATATACTTGTAGTAGCAGAACCATTGTTACCACCAAAACAACTTACCGCTGTTGTGTTTGTAACCACTAAGGTTGGTCCTGAAATATCATTAATTAAGGCAACTCCCGATATCGTACAACCGTTCACGTCAGTTACTGTAACTGTGTATGCGCCTGCTGTAACGCCGTTGATACAAGAGTTAGTAAATAATGGGTTACTGGTCCACTGATAAGTATATCCTCCTGCTCCACCACCTGCTACAACACACATACTTCCGTTTGCCTGTAAACAGTTAGAGTTTGTAGAACTCACTACTGCTGTTAAGGCAGCAGGTTGAGTAATAGTAGTTGTACGTGTCGTTACACAACCTAAGTTATCTGTTATCTGAACGGTATGCGTTCCCGGAGGTAATGTTGTAACGTTTGGTGTATTATTTAAAGTTGGGAACCATAAGAAGGTATATGGACCAGTTCCTCCACTGTATGCTAAATTACCGATTCCATTATTTAATCCGTTACAAGTTACATTTGTACTTGTCAAGGTTGCTTGCAATGGCGTTGGTTGAGTAATTGTTGCTACAGCTGTAGTGATACACCCAAGAGCATCCGTAATGGTTGCGGTATAATTACCCGCAGCAAGACTGCTTGATGTAGCTGCTGTTGCTCCTGATGGCGACCAGCTATAAGTATATCCCGGTGTTCCACCTGAAGGCATTACGGTTGCAAATCCATCTGTATATCCTGCACAACTTACATTACCTGTAGCAGAGATGCTGGCCGTTAGTTGTGTTGGCTGAGTTATAATTACAGATGCCGTTGCTGTACATCCGTTTTGATCCGTTGTAAATAAAGTATAAGTACCAGGACACAAGTTTGTAACCGCTTGCGTACTTAATGGTCCTGGACCACCCACCCAATTAAATATAACTGCGCCGATTGAGTTTGATGTTGTTCCTGCGGCCATACCGTTACATGCACCAAAACAAGTGACATTGGTTGATGTAATAGCTGAGGTCATTTGTGCAGGATTCAATAATGTTGTAGAAGTTGTAGCAACACAACCCATCGCGTCTGTTACAGTAACAATATGATTACCCGGACCGAGTCCTGTAGGATTTGCTAAAGTTGAACCCGATGGCACCCAATTATAAGAATAACCCGGCGTTCCACCCAACACACCCACATTGGCTGTACCATTGGTTGCATTAAAACATAATGGATTCGTACCAGAAGCAGTTACTGTTAAAGCAGGAGGTTGAGTAATATTTACACTCACAGAAGAGATACAACCATTTACATCTGTTACCGTTCCTGTGTAAACACCCGCAGGTAAATTCGATGCAATACCCGTGTTTTGTCCATTGCTCCATAAATATACATAAGGCGCGTTACCACCACTTACTGTTGTTGTTGCAATTCCATTGTTTCCGCCAAAACAACTCACATTGGTTTGACTGGTTACGCTTAACTGAGGACCTGCCTGATTTGGGATAGTTGCAGCTGCCGTGGTAACACAACCGTTAGCGTCCTTTACGATAATAGTATAAGTTCCAGCTAAAGCATTACTGATGCTTGGCCCGGTCGCTGATGTACTCCATGTATATGTATAAGCAGGAGTACCGCCAGTTGCAGATACCGTTGCAGAACCATTAGCTTGATTACAATTTGCTGTTGTTACACTTGAGGTCACTGTTACTGAAGTTGGTTGCGTTACTGTTGCCTGTGCAATGGCAATACAACCCTTAGAATCCGTTACAGTGACTGTATAAATACCGGCCGGTAAATTTGGAGCTGTAGCAGTAGTAGCTCGACCTGCTGCCCAAATATATGTTAATGGAGGTGTTCCTCCACCGTTATAGATTGCCGTTGCAGATCCGTTATTACCACCAAAACAACTTACCGCTGTTGTGCCTGTTAACACATCTAAAGGACCAGGCTCTGTTAAAGTTCCTGCCACCGAAGATGTACATCCAAAAGCATCCGTTAAAGTTACCGAGTAAGTTCCTTGTCCGAGGTTGGTAGCTGTTTGTGTATTTTGTCCGTTACTCCAGCTATAACTGATTGGAGCACTCATGGCTCCGGTAAATCCGGCCGTCATGCTTCCGTTTGTAAATCCGGCGCAGCTTGGGTTCACGCTAGCAGTAATAACTGCCGTTCCACCCGGCGTTACGCCAATCACACCTACCGCCGTTGTTGTACATGTATTCGCATCTGTAATTGTTACTGTATAAGTTCCTGCTACAAGAGGATTGGATTGAGCATTGTTTCCACCGCCGCCACTCCAGTTAAAAGTATAAGCCGGAGTTCCGCCAGAAGCAGACACTGAGGCTGTACCATTAGCTGCCGTGCAATTTGCGTTTACTGTTGTTACCGTTGCCGTAATGGCTGAAGGCTGGGTTACCTGAACGGATTGAGTTAATGTACATCCATTGGCATCACTCACTGTAATATTATAAACCCCCGCGCCTTGTCCGTTAAAAGTAGTTGAGGCCTGGAAAGGACCTCCATTTAATGAATAATTATAAGGGCCTGTTCCGCCCGAACATGCCGCAAGTACAGAACCGTTAGTTCCGGCATTACAACTGGTTGGATTTGAAGTTAAGCTTAAGGTTAATTGTGTTGGCTGATTGATGTTTACTGTTGCTGTTGTTACGCAACCTGCCGCATCCTTAACCAAAACAGTATATGGTTGGGAAGTTAAATTTGTAAATACACCAGAACCGCTGGTTATATTTCCTGGTGTTAATGTATAACTATATCCCGGTGTTCCACCCGAAGTATTCACCGTAAAGCTACCATTACTTCCATTAAAACAACTTACAGCGGTTTGTCCGCCGATTAAAGCAACAGGACTACCTGTATTTCCAATCGTATAGTTAACAGTTAATGTACAGCTGTTCGCATCCAGTACAGTTAAAGGATAAGTTCCCGCTAATTGTCCCGTTGCAAATGTATTCGTGCTAAACGGACTTCCATTAAACGAGTATTGATAAGGTGCAGTACCACCCGTTACACCTGTTACCGTAGCGCTACCATTAGCGTTACCGCAATTGGCATTAGTTGTAGATACACTTGCCGTTGCAGGACCCGTAATATTTGCAATATTAAAGGTGCCGGTAATAATACAACCATTTGCATCGGATACTTGCGCATTTTGAACACCGCTTGCTAAACCTGTTGCTGTATTGGAAGATGGTGTTGAGTTCACTGAAAAACTATACACCGGTGTTCCACCATTTACACCAATGGTTACACTTCCTACTGAACCTGCACAAGAGTTAGGCACTGTAGTGAAGCTTATTGCTAATGCCGTAGGCTGAGTGATTACCGCTGTTTGTTGTGTGCTACAGTTATTATCACTGTTATGGTATAGGTACCGGCCGTTAGTCCCGTAAAATTAGAACCCGCCTGGAACGGACCACCATTGATTGAGAAGTTGTAGTTTGGTATACCTCCATTGGCTGCCGCACTAATCGATCCGGTATTGCCTGCATTACATAAAACATTTGCTGGTGTTACTGTTAATGTTACAGGTGTTGGCTGTATGATGGTTAATGTAGCAGATGTAACACAACCCACCGCATCACTGATGTTCACATTATAGTTTTGCGCAGTTAAACCCGTGAACACACCAGTTGCATTGGTTAATCCACCCGGTGTTACAGTATAGCTATAACCCGGCGTTCCACCTGAAGTGTTTATCGTAAAGCTACCATTAGACCCACCAAAACAACTTACACTCGAAGTTCCTGCCACAGTTGAACTCGGACTTCCTGTGTTATTAATATTGAAGTTCACGGTTAATGTACAGCTATTGGCATCTCGTACAATTACTGTATGTGAGCCCGCTGATAATCCACTTGTACTGTTTGCTCCAAACGGACCGCCATTAAATGAGTATTGATAAGGTGCCAAGCCTCCTGTAACAGCAGATACTGTAGCACTACCATTGGCGTTACCACAAGTAGCGTTTGATGTATTAACCGTTGCAGATGCAGGACCGGTAATGATTCCAATATTAAATGTTCCGGTAATGGCACAACCATTTGCGTCTGTTACCTGAGCGGTTTGAACACCCGATGGAAGGTTTGTTGCAGAAGAACCTGATGCTGTTCCATTCACTGAATAGTTATATACCGGAGTTCCACCCGTCACTCCTATTGTTACACTTCCAGCAGCACCCACACAAGTATTTGGTGCAGTGGTAAAGCTTAATGCAAGAGCCGGCGGCTGTGTTAAGGTAACTACCTGTTGTGCCGTACAATTATTATTATCTCTTACCACCACAGTGTATGTTCCTGCGGTTAATCCCGTAAAGCTTGAACCTAACTGGAACGGACCTCCATTAATTGAGAAGTTGTATGGCAGGGTTCCGCCGCCTGATGCCGCGGTAATAGAACCGTTAGTGCCCGCATTACATAAAATATTGGTTGGACTTAAAGTAAGGGTTAGGGCCGGCGGTTGAGTAATGTTTACAGTAGTAGTTGTTACGCACCCTGCAGCATCTTTTACGGTTACGGTATAAGGTTGAGCAGTTAATCCGTTGAAAATCCCTATACCGTTTGTTGTCCCACCAGGTGATAAGGTATAACCATACGCCGGTAAGCCTCCCACTGTATTTACCGTAAAGCTTCCGCTTGTGCCGCCAAAACACGGAATGTTGGCTGATGCTCCAATGCTTGCAACCGGGCTTCCTGTGTTACTGATGTTAAAGTTTATTGAAAGTGTACAGCTGTTTACATCACGTATCACAACATTATGTATACCCG
>CAYQDP010000018.1:0-14523 GCA_964416235.1 uncultured Flavobacteriaceae bacterium
ATTCACTTATTAGAATTATTTATGAAACTGTTAGGCGGTATCGCAATTCTCATGCTTGCCGTGTTGGTAAGCATTTATTTAGATATTATTAAAATTTTAAAAAAATTAAATCACAAAAAAAGAAACTCATTATGAAAACTAAATTATTAATCATTACACTTTTTTTAAGTGTTGCTTTTATTTCGTGTAAAAAAGACCCGGTTGAACCTGAAGATAACCACACCCATGAAGCAACCGAAGGTACATTGGAACTTGAATTTGAGGCTATGGTTGACACCAACGCCCTAGTGTTTAACACGCAAAATTACCTTAATGCAAACGGAGATACTTTTAATGTAAGCTTATTTAAATATTACATCAGTAATGTTGTATTAACCAAAAGTGACAATAGCACGTATACTGTACCTAATAGCTACTACTTGGTGACGCATAATGGCACCTCAAATCCTGTGGTAAGTATTGGCGGGGTTCCTAATGGCACTTATAAAGCTATTACCTTTTTAATAGGAGTTGATTCAGCACGCAATGTAAGCGGTGTTCAATCTGGAGCATTAGACCCGGTTAACGGAATGTTCTGGAGTTGGAGCAGTGGATATATTATGGCAAAGATGGAGGGCACTTCACCACAATCCGGAAACGCATCGAAAGCTTTAAAATTCCATGTTGGTGGATTTTCCGGAGTGAACAATACCCTAAAAACAGTTAGCCCGTCGTTTGGTACTTCTACCGCAACTATTAACGGAGAGCATGGTTCAACCTTGCATATCAAAACTGATCTTTCTGAGTGGTTTAAAACACCAAATACAGTAAGTTTTGCTACTATGCACACTGTACACATGCCGGGCACAATGGCAAAAATGATTGCAGATAATTACGCTGATATGTTTTCTGTGGAACACATCCATAATCATTAATAATGCTTACGAGATATTTAATATCATTATCCTTTACGCTCACTCTTCTTTCTTGCAAAGTAGATCCTGAGATTAAACCCGAGTTACCTGCTGATAATATTCAGCAGGTAACACCCCCGGGTTGGCCTCAACCGATATACCAATTTCAAAACAATCCTTTGAGCATTGATGGATTTAAACTTGGTCGAGAACTATTTTATGAAGAATTGCTTTCCCGTGACAATACTGTTTCCTGCGGAAGTTGTCACCAGCAATTTGCTGCCTTTGCTCACGCCGAGCATGATGTCAGTCACGGCATTGATGGCTTACTAGGAAACCGAAACTCTCCCGCTCTTTTTAATTTAAATTGGCATCCTGCATTTATGTGGGACGGGGGTATTAATCACATCGAAGTTCAACCATTAGCGCCGATTACAAATCCTGTTGAAATGGATGAAACCATGCAAAATGTAATCAATAAACTTTCCAATAGTCAGAAATATAAAAGCCTTTTTAAAAATGCGTACGGAGATGAAACTGTAAATACTGAAAGAATTTTTAAGTCGATGGCGCAATTTATGGGTATGCTTTACAGTTATAAAAGCAAATATGATCTACACAATAATGGAGAACAAGGCGGAGAATTTACTGCACAGCAAACAAGCGGGTACAATTTATTTAAATCCAAATGTGCGCAGTGTCATACAGAACCATTAATGTCGGATTTTTCTTATAGAAATAACGGACTAAGTATTAACGCTTCCTTACAAGATTCAGGCCGAGCACGTATTACAGGCAACTTAAACGATTTATATAAATTTAAAGTTCCAACCTTAAGAAATGTTTTGCAAAGTGGGCCTTATATGCATGATGGACGCTTCACTTCATTAAAGCAAGTATTGGATCATTATGACACCGGAATTAATTCAAGCTCTACACTTGATCCTTTGCTGAGTTCAGGCATACCATTAACCGAACAGGAAAAATTAGATATTATAGAGTTTCTTTCAACGTTAAGTGATTATGACTTTTTATATGATCCAAGATTTAAAGACCCTAACTAAATGAAATACATAATTTATACTTTGATAATTATAACCCCATTCTTCGTGTCCTGCAAGAAGAATCAAATGGGAGGAAAAAGCGATGTTTCCGGTTCCGTCTTTCATCATTCAAAAAGAATTCCGGAAGCCATCATTTACGTTAAGTTTAATGCAACAGAATTTCCAGGATCAGATGTTTCCGCTTATGATGCTAAAATTATTGTTGATGCAGAAGGTAATTATAGTGCTAAATTTTATAAGGGTAATTATTACTTATATGCTGTTGGAAAGGATTATGCCATTCCAGCACCTTACGTTGTTGTTGGAGGTGCTGCAATAAAATTAAGAACAAATGAAGATAAAAATATAAATATTTATGTTACTGAAGGGGATTAATCGAATTTTATTCACTCTACTTTTTTATTCATCTTTTGAAGGTAAAATTTACGCCTGCGATATTTGTGGTTGTTATATGGGAATTACACCTTATGACAATCAAAGTCAGATTTCCTTTTTACATCGTTACAGAGCGTTTAATGGTTACAGGACTTATAATCAGAAAAGTAATCTGTTTACCCCGGGAGCTTACAAATTAGCTCATGGCGAACATGGCTCAACACCGGAATACCAAAAAACCTATTCATCGAAAGATTACGAATCATACAAGACGTACGAGTTACGCGTGAAATATTATATTCATAAAAGAATTGAATTTAATGGGGTTGTTCCTTTTAACTATAATAAAAGCAAACAGGATACCGCAATAGCAACAACTTTTGGAATAGGTGATCCTAATTTTTTTATTGGCTATCATCTCATCCGAAAAATTGAAGTTGAGAAAATGCAACAACGTTTAATAGTAGGCGCAGGAATAAAAATACCAAGCGGAAACTATTACGACAAAGATGTTGCAGGGAACCGTATCCCTCTTCTATTACAAACAGGCACAGGAAGCATAGATTACTTCACTTACGTGAATTATATCGCAGGTTACAAAATGATTGGAATAAATCTCAATGCGATGTATAAATTCAATGGTCAAAACTATTACAAAGAAAAAATTGCGAATAGTTTCTCTACATACTTCAATATATTCGCCCGTATTAAACTAAAGAACTGGTTTGTTATTCCTTCCATACAATCGTATTACGAATATACAGAGGGATTAATTGTGAAAACCATCCTACAACCAAATACAAAAATGAATGCATTAATGTTAGGTCCGGGACTTGATGTAGTCTACAAGAATATTGGATTGAATTTGGCTTACCAGTTTTGTGCGTATGAGGAAGAACAAGGCGATAATTTACAAAATGCAGGCCGAGTTATGGTTGGATTAAGTTACAATTTTAACCAAACCAAATACCTCTTGAATAAAAAACCTAAAGTAAACTAATTTGATAGCTTAGGGTTTTTGCGTTGTAAGGATTTAACTTAATAATTCCCTCTTTGCTTTGTAATTCTCCGTTGCTAATCGTACTGTCAGTTATTCCACACCAAGGTTCTAAACAAACAAACTTATCACATCCCTTTTTTGTCCAGACGCCAAAATACGGCCAATCGTTGCAAATCAATTCAATTATGTCTTTCGATTTTTTTGATTTAAGCCTGATGCTGTTAATCTGATTATTTTTAAAAACCAAAGCATCATTATTAAAAAGCGCAACGCTTAAAGGCAATACACCCTTATCAAGATCGATATTATAAGTACTTCCACTTATTAAGCCTTCCTGTAATCGCTCTGCAGTTAAATGAGAAAGTCCGTCTATTTCCAAATAATAATCGTTTACATTTTCCTCTTTGAATCGCGTAGTTGAAAAACCCGGGTGCGCACCGATACTAAACAACAATTCTTTATTATCCGGATTAAATATCTGATAAGACACGTCAAGCGTATTATCTTTTAAAGTATACGCTATGATTAACGAGAAGTGGAAAGGAAATAATTCAAGGGAAGCTTCATCTGCCGTAAGTTCAAATTTCAAACAATTATTGGATTGCTCTATCAATACAAACTCTTTATTGCGGGCGAAACCATGCTGACTTAAAACATAATTGCTGTCATTATAAGAATAAGAATTATTTTTTAGTCGTCCGACTATAGGAAATAATACCGGAGCGAATCGTGGCCAAATATCTTTACTGGCTTGCCACAATAATTCAGTTCCGTCGGAGGTTAATAACGAAATTAACTCAGCTCCAAATGAATTAACTTTAACCGTAAGACAATTATTATTGATGGAATAAACCGCCATTATAAAAACATAACGCCTTCTATATCGGAAGCCTTACTGTAAATATCTATTATCTCATCTGTACTCATCACCACTTCCTTTACTGTGATACTAATGTATTTTCCTTTATCACTCTCCTTAGTATAGATCTCTGCATCGCCGCCAAACAGATTTTCGATGAGCGCTATTTTACGATGCTCGGCACTCATTATAAACTTAAACATATACACAGAAGGATAGGTTTGCGTCTCGTTCAGTTTTTTTCTTAGTTCTTCGAAATTTACCTTGCTCATTTATGCCAAAAAAAGTGATTATAAATTAATACGATACCAAATATAATTAATGCCGCGCCTGTAGCGTGATTAATTGTTGACATAATTTTATCGGTGAGAAACTTTTTGATTTTGCCTGCTAAAAACACTTTGAATAATTCAACCAATAATACCAACCCTAATACAATCGAAAAATAAATTATCATTTTGATCATTGAATAGTCGAATGTTTTTCCAACAGCAGTAACGTTACCTAACCATAAAAACCATACAGCAGGATTAAACAAGTTCATGAAAAATCCCTTTAAAATTAAAGTCAATGGTGAAGGCACTTTTATTTCAATACTCTCTTCTGATTTTGTTACCGGTTTTTTGAAATAAAAAGCTCCGAAAACAATTAAGATAATTCCCGCCACAATTCCTGCGAAGCGCTGGTTTTTTTCATCCTGCAAAAAATTAACGGCACCAAAATGAACCATTGCAATAATAATCATGCAAACAAACAAATCAGAGAACACAACGCCCGCTGCCAATAATGCTCCCGGCTTATAACCATGTTTAATACCGGTATTAATTAATGCGAAGAACGCCGGACCAAACGAAAAGGTCAAAAGAATTACAATGATTATGGTTTGATATATGAGACTTAAAATCAAATTATGCCTGATATTTTTTAATGAACTCTTGCCACTCTTCTAATTGTTTACCTTTCATCACACGAGGAAATTTATGAGCCGATCCCAATTTCCCTTTGCTTGCTAGAAAATCAATAAAGGCATCGTCAGGCAGAACTGTAACAATAACTTCCTTCAAAGCAGAACTGCGCTCAACTCTATAATCATCATTAATTACTTTCAAATGCTCATCAATTTTTTCACGTAAAGCATCTCCACTCACTTTTACGTTAGAACCAATATACCAATGGTGTGCAAACAAATTACCGTGCGGAATTCCGGCAACGGCAAATTCATTAATCTCAATGCCCATTTGCTCCGCTGTAAAACTAATCGCCTTACTCATATTCTCAACGGATAAGTGTTCGCCGCATAAACTTAAAAAGTGCTTAGTACGACCCGTAATAACAATTTCGCTATGTTCCAAACTTGTGAACTTAACAACGTCGCCGATTAAATAACGCCAAGCACCGGAACAACTGGACAATAACAAGGCATATTCTTTCCCCTCCTCAACTTCCTTAATGCACAAAGCTTGTGCTTCCGGTCTAATGTTTCCATCTCCATCGAAATTACTTTCATTAAAAGGAACGAATTCGTAAAACAATCCCGCATCCAATAACATGCGCATTCCTTGCTCTACATTAGGTCTTTCCTGAAAAGCAATTAATCCTTCGGATGCTAAATATGTATCCGAAAAAATTAAAGGAAATCTGGTTAGCTTACTAATACTCTTCATGTATGGCGCAATGGACACACCTGCGTGAACATAAATTCGGAGATTGGGCCAGATATCATGAATAGTTTTAACCTTGTAATGTTCTATGATTTTTTCCATCAAGATTTGAACCCATGCAGGCACACCAACTATAATTCCGATATCCCAATCTTTAGCTGCTTTTACAATTTCCGAAAGTTTAGTATCCCAATCTTTGTATTTAGAAATTTGCTTACCCGGTTTATAAAAATGCTGGAACCAGGTTGGAATATTAGCCGCTGTAATTCCACTTAAATCACCTTCGTAGTATGTTCCATTAAAATCAAGAGCAGTACTTCCTCCTATTGCTAAAAAACCCTTTTGAAAATGCTCTTTCGGTAAATCATAATGCGCCATCGCCAACATCTGACGAATACTTCCCTTCTTAAAGTTCTTCAACATATCCTTTGTTACAGGAATGTATTTGCTAGAAGCTTCTGAAGTACCTGAACTTAAAGCGAAATATTTTATTTGCTCAGGCCAACACACATAAGCTTCACCTTTTAAACTGCGATGCCACCATTCTTTATAAATGCTGCTGTAATCATAAATCTTTACGTTTTTTTGATAAGCTTTGATAATATCGTCTTCCAATAAAATGCGGTCAAATTTATAATGCTGTCCAAATGCCGTGTTCTGAGCTTTGGTTAACAATTTTCGTAATTGCTTTACCTGAAGTTTGTACGGATTTTTCCAGTGCGGAATTTTTCCGCGAATATCAATGGTGCGTTTAATTATAGAACCTAAAATAGCGGCCATTTACAAATTATTTAATGTAACGAAAATCGTGATTGTTCTTAATTGTTTTTAAAGAGTGATACATTAGTTTAATCACATCTTCTACGTCTTGTTTATGTACACTTTCAACTGTGGTATGCATGTAACGCAATGGAAGTGAAATCAACACTGATGCAATACCATCCGTGCTGTATGCAAATGCATCTGTGTCTGTTCCTGTTGCGCGAGAAGCTGCCTGACGTTGAAATTCAATTTTATTTTTCTTAGCAGTATCGATGACTAATTTCAATAAATTATTCTGCACAGCCGGCGCATAGCTTAATACCGGACCTTTACCGCAAGCCTGATCACCACTTGTAATTTTGTTCATCATTGGTGTTTGCGTACAATGACACACATCTGTTACAATAGCCACATTGGGATTAATTTTACGTGCAATCATTTGAGCACCGTTTAGTCCAACTTCTTCCTGAACAGAGTTAACAATATATAATCCGAATGGTAACTTATCTTTTTTCTCCTTAAGCAAACGGGCTACTTCTGCAATCATAAAACCACCAATGCGATTATCCAAAGCACGACCTACATAATAACGATCGTTTAACTCCATAAACTCGTCTTCGTAAGTTATAACACATCCAACATGCACGCCTAAAGCCACTACTTCTTTGTCTGACTTACAACCGATATCTAAAAATATATTCTTTAAAGTTGGCGTTTCTTCCTTTGCTGCATCGCGCACGTGAATAGCCGGCCAACCAAATATTCCTTTTACAATGCCTTTGTCTGTATGAATATTCACTCGCTTAGAAGGGGCGATTTGATGATCGCTACCACCATTACGACGTAAATAAATAAATCCGTCTTTAGTGATATAATGCACAAACCAACTGATTTCATCAGCATGTGCTTCAATTACTACCTTGTATGGCGCTTTCGGATTAATGACACCTACAACGGTGCCATAAGTATCAACGAAATAATCATCGATATAAGGTTTTAAATAATTCAACCAAATTTTTTGTCCACCCGACTCGAAACCGGTTGGTGATGGATTATTTAAATATTCACGTAAAAACTTTAAGGATTTATCGTTCAGAATTGATTTTTGCTTAGCCATAATTTTAATTAGTTACAACTCCTAAATTAAGGCAAATTAATCGGCATTTAAAAGCAAAAAATATTAAAAAATTAAAGCCATTTAGACCTTTCGAATCACATAGGTTATATTGGAAGTAAGCTTGGTGTTATCAATTACTTCCAGACTCAAATCCGGAAATTTAGCAATGGTATCCTTAATTAATTTTCCACTCACAAAATGCAATCCTTCCTCTTTTGTTTTGTTGAAGCCCGCCACTTTTGTACTGATAAATTCGGTATACCAAGTTCCTGCCTGTCGAGATTTTAAATCAGCATCCGCATCGCGTATTACTAACACGCCATTCTTATTTAAACTGTCGGCTAATTTATTTACAACAGAAACTTGATGCTCAGGATTTAAATAATGTAACACATCACTTATAATAATTCCGTCTGCTTTTGGAAATTCAAATACTGTTACATCAGCTGTTTCAAAATTTACTTTTTCGGTTCTATGCACGCAATTAGCTGCCACTTCAATTTTATCTTCGTCGTAATCCAATCCCAAAATTTCGCGATGCTTACTTTTATACATTAACATATAAGGCAAAAATCCATAACCACAGCCAACATCAATTATTTTTCCTTGCTTTGGCATTAAGCTTTCAAACAATTTATAATTTCCTTCCAGGGCAGTTTTAATACGGCAATACCATTCGAGAACCGGACCCTTATAAATATAATTATTAATTAATCGTGAGCGGAAATACTCCACAGGCTCACACGTTTCCCGCATCTTATCATATTCAACACGCATGTAATTGCAGATACCTTTCGTTCTTTCCTGATAAGTATTGCCGAATGTTTTATTGTCTGGCGTTATGCGAGGCAGATACTTCACTGTTAAAGCTCCATCTTTAAAATGAAAATCCTTCTTGGTAACAGCATCACCAGCTCCATGTAACAACACCGGTAAAATATCTAATTGTAATTTTTCAGCGAGTAAAAATGCGCCTTTGTGAAAACGATGAATTTCTCCATCAATACTTCTTGTTCCTTCAGGGAAAATTAAAATCGAGTAACCATCCTTTACCATGGCTTCTAACTTCTCCAAACTATTTTCATAGCCAGCGGAAGCCGGATAATAATCTGCCATCTTTACAATCCATCCGTAAAATGGAGAATTATAAACCCAATCGTTTGTAAAAGCAATAATTTTAGGATGCAACTGCAGCGTTAATGCTAAATCAATATGCGATTGATGATTGGCAATAATTAAAGCAGGCTTAGAAAAATCTTCTTTGTTTTCATTGATGATTTTCTTTTTTACATTAAAGAAAATACCCAGTACAGCTCTAAAAGTATAGGCAATCACATAATGAAATGCGAGCTTGCGCTTCTTCTTACCGGCGGGATAAATGGTAATGATTAATAATCCTAATAAGGTTAATATAGATGAGAAAACAGTGAACATTACAAAACCGAAAAAGGTAATAAGTAAGTATTTTAATGTGTAAGGCTGTAAACCTCGATAGCGTCGGTTTAACACTAACCAATTAAACAGGAATGGCTGTATAACGAAAGATACCAAAACAACGCAAATCATTCCTAGAATAGTAATGAGTGCGATGGACTGCAATGCCGGATGTTTCGCGAAAATCATTACACCAATTCCAATCACTGTTGTTAAGGCAGAAAGTAAAATGGAGGTTTTGTAACTGCTTAAGTTTTTCTTGCCGTATTTATATTCGGTGAGTAATCCATCCATAATAAAAATGGAGTAATCGTCGCCCAAACCAAAAATAAAAGTGGATATAATAATATTGATGACATTGAACTTAATTCCCAAAATCCCCATTAAACCTAAAATCCACAACCACGAAACAAACATTGGCATAAAATTGATAATCGCTAATTCTAATCGTCCGTGTGACAAAAGCATAAATCCAAAAACCAAAAGGGAAGTAATCCAAAGTATGGTTGAAAAATCAGAACTAATAACATCTACAAATTGTGAAGTAAGGTGTTGACGATCGAATACAATAATGTTTTCATTATCTTTAAATAATTCGTACAACTTTTCTTTTTTCTCCGCATCTACCTTTACGTGAGTCAACACGGTTGGCTTGCCTTTTACGATGGAAACATATTCAGACAAGAGATTCTTTTTAATAGAATCCAAATCTTCTTGCGGGATTTCCTTATAATCAGACTGCATTAAATCGTAAAACGACTGAAATGCCTCGGGTTTAAACTTGTAATTTGCTCCGTATGTAATAATGTGTTGCTTTAAGCTATCCTTTGTTTCATTGGTAAAAAAAGCATTCCATTTATTTAATCTCTCTTTCTGCGTTTTTTGAGAAGGAAATACAGAAGCGATCGAACTTACCCGTTTAATCTCGTTGTTCTGTTTTAAAGAATCTAACTGCGTGTAAATTTTATCGTTCAAACTTACAGCCTCCTGCAAGGTATTCCCGCTTGCAAAAATATATACCGAACGGGCCGCAAAATTATTTACTTCATCTAAATGTTTCTCTGCTAATCGCGTTTCCTCATCCATGTAACTCATCTTGTTCATGTCACTCTCGAACCCAACATTAGAAGCGAAGAAACTGAGTGTTATTGTGATAATGAGCGCGGCCAGTGCAACCAATTTATTTTTATCTGGACGATAACTCACTAATTTATCTAACCAGGAATCGTGATGAACCTGTTCTTCCTTTTCCTTTTTAAACGACAATTTCAATAAATGCGGTAATACCAAAACCGAAAACAGCAGAGCTCCGATCAAACAAAAGCCTGCGAATTGTCCGAAATCATGTAAAGCTTCACTCTTAGTAAAAACCAAACTAAAAAATGCACCAACTGTTGTCGTACACCCGATGAGCATTGGAACAGTTAAATCAGCAATTACTTCCTTCACATCTCGAACGTGTTTGTAATGTGTAAAGAAGTGTAAGCTGTAATTGATGGCAATTCCTAATACCGCCGCTCCTGCCGCTACCGCAATAGCTGAAACAACGCCCTTAAATAAAAACAACATGGCCAGTGAAAACGCCATACCAAACCCAACCGGTAAAAAAATAAATACAATTGGAAAAGGATTTTTAAAGTACAAACCTATAAGCAGGGAAATCAAAATAACCGTAATCGTTGTGGTGAGAATTGTATCCTTTCTCAATTGCTCGGCATTTCCTAATGAAACCATACAAGCACCAAATGGCTCTACTTTTATTTCTGCATTGCTATATCTTTTTGCTAAAGATTTTACAGTATCTATTAGTGGCTTATTCTTCGCTGTTTCCGTTGCAGCATATGCCGGTGTTACAAACATTAGCAAATGCTTATGGTCCTTTGTTACAATGGCGCCATCATGCGTTTCAAAATTTTCATCTAGCTGAATGTTGTTGATTTTTTTTAAGGCAAGCGGAACAATGTTTAGCGGGTCGCGACGAATGTATTTAGAAAGAACAATGCCACTGGGACTTAAGAGTGCCTCATAATCACGACTCAAAGTATAGTTTATACTGTCTTTGTTTATTAGTCCGCTTAATCTTTCGTAATCGCTTTCGTTCAAATAAAAAGGCAAGTTGCGATAGAAGATATCATATACACCCTGCATGGTGTTATCAGAAACCTTATAGGTAATTCCTGCATAAGCAGTATCCGGTAATTGATTAAGAATAGAATCGTAAACCGCATCCGCAGATTCAATGATTTTATCAATTTTATCACCTGAATCCGAATAAAAATGCAGAACTAATTTATCCTTTGATTTTAAATTACTGAGAATCGAATTGATGTTAGCTGTGTTTTTATCTTTGGGAACGAAGCGCGTGATATCTTCTTCTAACTTAATTTTGGAAGCGTAAAAACCAAGCACACCACAGACAGCCAAAACCAAAAGCGTAAAAAACAACTTACTTTTGGTAAAAAAAAGATAAACCAGATATGGCCAATTCTGCATTGTGCAAAAATAACAATTATGGCCCATTAGAGAAAATTACATACCAACACCAAGACTGATTCCGCCCTTCTGAGCCTCTTCCAAATCAAACAAATCAATAGCATGCCGTTTCGGCTTTTTGATATAACGGTTCTCGTCATTAAAATCAGGCTCCTTACCAATAAGCAATACACGATAAAGCTCCTTAATATATGGCTTTCGTTTTAATACTGAAGGGTACAAAAAGTAATTATGTTCCCGATCTAAAACCCTGCTAAAGTTTAAATAAAGTGCATTTTTAGCATAAGGTTTACGAGGTCGCTCTCCTAACTGACGTTTAAAGCCAGAAATAATTTTTGCTCCATTTAAGGTACGGTCGCGGTTATTACGTGTAATATATAAATGCTTCTGTATGCTGATTTTCTCTACCCATACACGATGCTTCTTTTGTGGTACACAAGAAGAATTCATGATGATGCTATTAAACAAGGTGTCTTTTACTGTAATCTGATTGCCTTTAACCGCATGCATCATTAAGAGATTTCCCATACTGTGCATGAGTAAGGATAAGGTCTTAAAAGTTTGCGGCTGACTATTCTTTAAAGTGTTCAATTCACTCAGAAATTGTGAGAAATAAGGAGCTAACGTTTCACTCTCTTTTAATGTGAGCTTATAATTTTTACCGCTTTTCATGGCGGGACGATAGGTTGGCCAATCGAACATAATGATATGATATCCGTACTGCCGGCTAAATAATGTAGCTCTATCTAAAGCCGTAAGAAAGGTTCTTCCAAATCCCTCTACAAAGGTTACCGCATGCAAACTGTCTTTACCGTTTAAACACTCCTGAAGACTTTTCTTTGGCACAGCTCTCCATTTATCACCGTTAAAATAAATATTGAAATATTTAATATTTACATTCTTATCGCAATCATAACCCATGAAAATTTTTTCATCCTCCGAACAGCTTCGTACAGACGCGAAAGTAATACAGGTATCATCCTTTGTGGGGATATAATCCTTTTCGAGCTTTACGTTTTCCCAATCGCTTTTAAAGAAGTAGGCATTGTGTTGTGAGCACAGTGCTTTCGTTAAGAAAACTAAGAATAAAATTGGTTTAAAGGGTTTCACGAGGGTTTAACAGTTCAAATAAAATTATGTTCACTATTTGGTGTTATAATCATTCATGCAGCGTTGAAGTCCGGCAAAAGCAAAGGCTTTAATTGCATCTGAGGCAATTTTAATTCTGTCATTCAACGTTTTCTTCTCCTCATCGTTCCACTTTCCCAACACATAATTAACCTGATAACCTTTTCCGAATTCATTACCAATTCCAAATCGTAAGCGCGGATAGCTGGAAGTATTTAAAGTTTCCTGAATGTTTTTTAATCCGTTATGTCCTCCGTCACTTCCCTTTGGTCCGATACGGATTTTACCGAACGGAAGTGCCAGCTCATCCACAATCACCATCATATTCTCTACCGGAATTTTTTCGGCTTGCAACCAATAATTAACCGCCTTACCACTTAAATTCATATAGGTAGTTGGTTTAATGAGCACTAAAGTTTTTCCTTTAAACTTCATTTCAGCTACGTAAGCATGGCGTTCGTTGACAAATTTCACGCCCGCTTCATTTGCCATAAATTCTACCACATCAAAACCAATATTATGACGGGTGTGCTCATAATCCTCACCAATATTTCCTAATCCAACTATTAAAAATTTCGACATGTTTAATCAATCATTATAGGTTCTGTAATTGAAGTAATCAGCTTTTTTTCTTTTGCTTTGTTTATCATCAAGCCGATTGCTTCCGCTCCTTTGTTCCCCAAATCTATTGAAAATTCGTTAACATATAAATCGATATGCTTTTTCATGACCTCCTCACTCATTTCCTGAGCATGACAGCGCACATAAGGCATTACATCTTGTGTGTTAGCAAATGCATACAAAACGCTTTTTTGAATACAACGGTTTATTTTTTGAAGAAGCTCTTTATCAAATTTTCTTTTTGCAACAATTCCTCCTAATGGAATCGGGGCATGAATTAATCCATCCCAAAATTCACCTAAATCCATTATCTTCTTCAAACCTTTTTGCTCGTAAGTAAAACGACTTTCATGAATAATTAATCCTGCGTCAACTTTTCCATCCAAAACCGCTTGTTCAATATCGCTAAACAATAACTCCACTTTGTTTTTTGCCTGAGGTAAGGCCAAAGACAATAAAAAATTTGCGGTGGTGTTTTTGCCCGGAATCGCGATAGACAATTCTGTATTGGGAGTTGGGAATTCTGTGTTATTGTTAAGCTGGTCTCTCAATCTACGAACTACCGACTCCGAACTACCAACTAATAATGGTCCGCAATTAAAACCTAAGGCACTGCCGCTACGAAGCAAAATATAATTTTGCATAGCGTATAAATAAGCGTGAAAGCTGAGTTTCGTGATATCCAATTCGCCTTTTAAGGCGCGTTGATTTAATGCTTCTACATCCTCCATTACCACCTCAAATTCCAAACCTTCGGTATCGATTTTATGATGCACCATGGCATCAAAAATGAAACAATCATTCGGACAGGGAGAAAAACCTAAACTTAATTTCATGTTACAAACTTTGAATGAATTCTAATGCCACCGAGTTAAGGTTCTTAATCGCTGTAGGAATATCCCATTTACTCTTATCTCGTTTTTCTACGTAATTAGAAATGGCGCGCAATTGAATGAAATCAGCAGATAAACTAGAAGCTGCCTTCATAAAAGCTGCACCTTCCATGCTCTCTATATCGGGGTTGAATAATTTTATTGTCTTATCAATACTCTTTTCATTCCCATGAACTTTATTCACCGTAATGGATTTTACATTTCTTAATCGTGAGAGGTGAAT
>CAYQDP010000019.1:0-14493 GCA_964416235.1 uncultured Flavobacteriaceae bacterium
AAATGTATTAACTGCTATTTCGCCCGGTCAGCTCTTAATTAAAATTACTCACGATGAGTTAACCCAGTTAATGGGCGGACAAAAAGAAGAGATTTATTTGGGTGGAAGTCCGACAATTATTTTAATGAGCGGTTTACAAGGTTCGGGTAAAACTACTTTTACAGGTAAGCTCGCTAATTATTTAAAAACAAAAAAAGGAAAGAAACCTTTAATGGTAGCTTGCGACGTTTATCGTCCGGCTGCGATTGATCAGTTACATGTTTTAGGAGAGCAGATTGGTGTTGAAGTTTTCTCGAATAAAGAAGAAAAGAATCCGATTAAAATTGCTGAAGCAGCAATTAAGCAAGCAAAGGATAATGGTAATAGCGTCGTGTTAATTGATACCGCGGGTCGTTTGGCTGTTGATGAAGTGATGATGACTGAAATTGCTGAGTTAAAAAAGGCAGTAAAGCCAAACGAAATTTTATTCGTTGTGGATTCGATGACCGGTCAGGATGCCGTAAATACAGCGAAAGCATTTAACGACAGATTAGATTTTGACGGAGTTATCTTAACTAAATTAGATGGTGATACACGCGGTGGCGCGGCATTATCAATTAAATCGGTAGTAAACAAACCAATTAAGTTTATTGGTACCGGTGAGAAAATGGACGCATTGGATGTTTTCTATCCTGAACGTATGAGCGATCGTATTTTGGGAATGGGTGACGTTGTTACTTTAGTTGAGCGTGCACAGGAACAATACAATGAGGAAGAAGCCAGAAAATTATCGAAGAAGATTGCAAAGAATCAATTTGATTTGAATGATTTCTTAAGTCAGTTGCAGCAAATTAAAAAGATGGGTAACATAAAAGATTTAGTGGGAATGATTCCGGGTATAGGAAAGGCAGTGAAGGATGCGGATATCAATGAAGATGCCTTTAAACACATTGAAGCAATAATTTATTCGATGACGCCGGCTGAAAGAAGTAAACCGGAATTAATTAATGGCTCAAGAAGACAGAGAATTGCTAAGGGGTGCGGACAGAATATCAGTGAGGTAAATAAATTACTGAAGCAGTTTGAAGATACGCGCAAAATGATGCGCATGATGAATGATAAAAACGCAATGAGCAAATTAATGCGCAACATGCCTAAAATGCCTGGTGGTCCGCAATAAAAATAATTATCAGAATTAGACAAGATGAGTTACCAGCTTATAGACGGAAAAAAAATATCGGAGCAATTACAGAACGAAATTTCTGCTGAGGTTAAAAAGTTAATAGCGGCAGGAAAGAAAACCCCACATTTAGCTGCTGTGTTGGTTGGTGATGATCCGGCATCACAAGCTTACGTTAATTCAAAAGTAAAGGCATGCGAGAAAGTTGGATTTAAATCAACACTTGTAAAATTCGACGCTTACGTTTCAGAACAAAAATTATTGAATAAGATTGAAGAGTTGAACAACGATCCGGATATTGACGGATATATTGTTCAATTACCATTACCTCGTCATATTGCTGAACAAAAAATTATTGAAGCCATTAAGCCTTCTAAAGATGTGGATGGTTTTCATCCCATTAATGTAGGAAGATTGGTTTTGAATTTACCGACTTATGTGAGCGCAACTCCTTATGGAATCGTTCAGTTATTGGAGCGTTACAACATTGAAACGGACGGAAAGAATTGTGTAGTTATTGGTAGAAGTCATATCGTTGGTTCACCCATGAGTATTTTAATGGCTAAGAATACCAATTTCGGAAATTGTACTGTTACGCTTTGTCATAGTCATACAAAAAATTTAAAAGAACACGCCATGAATGCCGACATCATTGTTGCAGCAATTGGTAAACCCAATTTCTTAACCGCTGATATGGTAAAGCCTGGTGCCGTGGTAGTAGATGTTGGAATCAATAGAGTAGAAGATGCCACCTTACCAAAAGGATATAAATTAGTGGGTGACGTAAAGTTTGATGAAGTAGCGCCTAAATGTTCTTATATCACACCCGTTCCGGGTGGAGTTGGTCCGATGACGATAGCATCGTTATTAAAAAACACGCTGCTGGCTGCAAAAAAAGAGATTTACTCTTAGGGATACACAAAGTGTAATGTTTCCTTAATTGACTTGCCGCCTTTTTGAGCAGGCTTCCATTTTGGCATTTTAAGGAGAATTGATTCTAAATCTTTTTCGCAATTAGAACAATTAGCAAATGAATTCAAGAATTTTACTTTAGTCACCTTTCCGGTTTCATCAATAGATAATTTAGCTTTGAATTCTTTCACGTTACTTTTTAGAACTTCGTTCTTGTCAATTTCAGTTTTAATATAAGCCTGTGCATTTACATATGGTTTTGTTATGAATACAGGTTGATTAATCACATCTCCGGCATTATCCAAATCAGCTTTTCCTGAAGCCTCGGCACCCGGAACCTTCGGTGCACTTGCTGTTTGTTCACTCGCCAAAGCTTCTGTTGCGGGAGCTTTGCTCGGTTCGCTTTTGTATTCCGCATCCTTAGCTTTCTTCTTTAATCCGCCAACTGTGCTGCGGGCTTTTACGCCTTCTTCTTTTTTATCTGCCAAAGCAACAGGCTGAACAGCTTCTTTTTCCGAAAGGTTCTCATCTCTTCTGTTAGATTTTTGATCTTCGGATGGAGAAGGAGGAACAGCCGCGGTAACCGGACCGTTATTAGCTTCTTGTTGTTTGTTAGCTAAAACCATGTCGTCAAGATTACTGCCCCCGCCCGTAGACGCGGTACTTTTAGTTGTTACGTCATTGGGTTTGGTTTCAGATTCTCCTGAAGCATTGCCTTTTCTTTCAAGTTTAGCATCCTTATCAATATTTTTTTCGTTTACTGACGAGGAAAGTTTTTCTTCGGTAAATGGAGCTTTATCTTCTTCTTTTCTTAATTCTTCAACAGGCGCCAATTCACCGGGAACACTTTCTTTTTGTTCTGCAGATTCGCTAAGGGCTAATTCAGCTTTGTTAGAATTAAGAGAGTTATAAAAAATCACGGTAAGACCGATGATTAAGATTAAACCGGCCGCCATGCTTAAGTAAAAGAAGGTACGGTTCCCTGATTTCCTTTGAGAATATTCTTCACTAATGCGCGCATCCAATTTGGCTTGTAAAGAACGAGCCAATTCAGGATTTTCGAGAGAAGCAAAACCTTCCATAGCTTCCTTCTCAAAATCATCGAGGCCGGCCGCGTCGTTTGTTTCCAAACGCTTCAACAACTCATCGCTGCTTGGTGTATGTTTATTCAGCTTATTGGCCATTTTGTAATTCTGTTATTTTATTTTTCAAGTTCCGTTTTCCGTTTTGTATATAACTCTTTACTTCATTTGCATTAAATCCTGTTATATCTACAATTTCGTTATACGATTTGTTTTTATAGTAAAACAGGATAATGCATTGTTTCTGCTCTTTACTTAAAGTGCTGAGTGCAGTTTCTAATTGCGAAATCGTGTTTTCTTTCTCATCGTTTGAATTGAGATGTAAATCCGAACCCGAATCCATAAACAATACTTTATTGTCCTGAAGTTCAATGTCTTTTTTAAGTTGAGATTGTTTTTTTCGGAGCTCCATTAAACACATGTTTTTGGAGTATGTATAGAGCCAGCTTTTAAAAAATTCGATTTTGTGCTTTTTAAGATCAGCAGTCAGTTTTTCGAAAATATTCATTACTAAGTCTTGTGCCTCATCTTCATTTTTAAGGTATTTGATGCACAAACCCAGCACCAGATGAGAGTAACGTTTAAAAAGTATGCCTAAATAGTTGGAATTATCCTCCTCGCAATACCTTCTAATTAGCTCGTTATCATCAAGTTGATTATATTCTGCTTTATACAGCATCTGACATCTAAATTAGTCAATTATCAAAGAAATTAACACATTTTTCATTTAATAATTATTAAATTGTAAAGGCAATACCCAAATGTTATATTTGTAGGTTATTGTGGCAGGAAGTTTGCTGTCATTACGTTTAATTGGCAAAATTTGGTAAATATTTAATCGTTGCGTTATGCATAACCATAAGTTTTGGGTTTATGCAAAACTTTGATACCAATGCCAAAATCAAAGCAGTATTCCTCTACAATTTTACGCGTTATTTTGAGTGGCCGGAAGGCAAAAAATCAGGTAATTTTATTATCCACATGGTGGGTAAAAATGAAGCTTTGTTAAAGGAACTCAACAAAATGGCTGAAAGCAAAATGGTGGGTAGTCAAAAAATGGAAGTGATAAATACCCCCACTTTTGATGGAAAAAGTAAGCCTCATATGTTATTTATTTTACCGGATGCCAGCAAATCATTAAACGATATTGTATCGAAAATGAAAGGCAAGGGTGCTCTCATTATTGCTGAGAAAGAGGGAGCTGCAAAAACAGGAGCCGCCATCAACTTTGTGATTATTGATAACAAACAAAAATTTGAATACAGTAAAACGAGTGCGGTTAAAGCAGGATTAAAAACCAGTGAGGACTTTAAAGCCCTTGCCATTGCGATAGATTAAAATGAAAGTAAAAAATATTACATATTTAATTTTACTTTTTAGCCTGATGCTAAGCAGCAATGCTTTTGCCCAGCTCGACAAATTGGAGCGCGTTCAAAATTGCTTGAAGGCTAAGGATGTTGTTTGCGCTAAGCAAAGTATCGATTCTGTATTCCTTGCTAAAGAAGCTTATTCTGATGCACAAGCCCAATACATGCGCGCTTTTGTTTATTATGAAGTTGCGAAAAAGGATAAATATAATATTCAATCGGCTTATCGCGATACTTCTATTAACGCAGCAAAAACATCCTTAAAATTAAAGCCGGATGCCGGTATTCGCGATGGTGATTTAGCTATCGTAAAAAGACATTCTGAGTTGTATTACAACATGTGCATTAAATATTTGTATGATTCATTAAACTATGAGCGTTCAAGCGCGTCTTATAAAAACTACAAGCAATTGTATTTAATGGTAGATTCAACATTTAACTTCCAGGCTAAGGATATCGAGTATTATTCGGCTGTAGGTTCGCACTTCTCCGATTTATTTAATGCTAATAACACTAAAACGGAATTTGGAGAAAATGGTAAGATTGCCTTAATGAAAGTGCTTGAGTTAGATCCTAAAAACGTAAGCGCTAATATTAATTTGGGTATTATTTACTATAATCAAGGTGTAAATTTGATTAACTCAATGGATATTGATACTCCTCTTGATAAGTTGGAAGCAATTCAGGATAACTCTGTGAAATTATTTAAGCAGTCGTTGCCATTCATGACAAAAGTATATCAGCTCGATCCTAAAAATGTAAAAGCATTAGAGAGTCTTCGTCAGATTTATCAGGCCTTAAATGATGACGCGAAGAAAGAAGAGTTTAATAAGAAATTAATGGAAGCCCGCGGTGGTAGCGACAAGTAGTAGGGCATAGGTGTATGGCATTTAAGTTTACAATCGGTAGGAAAATAGGTACAGGTTTCGGTACGTTAATCGTATTAACGGTTGTGGCTTTTGTACTTACTCTTTTTACATTAACCGAAAGTAAAACTAAAACCGAAACAGTGGTAGGTCAGGTTGCTCCTTCAGTAGCCGCCTTAAAGGAGTTCAACTTTATGTTGCAGCGTTCTCAGACTTTAATATCTAAATGGTACTACAGTAAGAATGTGAATGATGAAGGACGTGAGGAGTTAAAAAAACTTATTACTATTGATTATCCCAATAAGCGTCAGGAAATCCATGAATTTTCTAAAAAATGGACAAACGAAAAGGAACTAAAAACATGGAGAAACATTAAAAGCAAAACCGAAAAAATCTTCTTTAATTACCAGCAAGACATCATGGCGCCTTTGAATTCTTTGGAAGCTTATGAAGATGCCTCGATTTACTTTATAGCTCAAGATGCGTTGGATGCTGCAGAGAGGGATTTAAAAATATTATACGAAGATTTAGATGCTTTAATTCAGTCAAAACAAAAAAATGCTGAGGACGTTCGCGATCAAATGTTCTCTTCATTTAATTTCCTTGAACGTTTTGTAAAATACATTGGTTTTGCATTGGTGTTTGGTGGAATATTAGTGGCTTTGTTTACGGTTCGTTCAATCGTAAAACCTGTTCAACAACTTAAAAAAATGTTATTATCGATGGGTTTGGGTATTCTTCCTAAGGAGCGCATCGAATATCGTACCGATGAGATCGGCGAAATGGGAACTGCACTTAATAATCTCATCGAATCCATGGAGCGTACTACAGAGTTTGCAAAACAAACCGGTGCAGGGAACTTCAATGCTTATTACAAGCCTTTAAGTGAGTACGATAGTTTAGGACAAGCGCTTGTGAAAATGCGTGACGACCTTGCAGAAAATGAGCGCGTTCTCGAACAAAAAGTAATTGAGCGTACAGAAGAAGTTGTCCGACAGAAGGAAGAAATCGAGGATAAAAATCAGGAATTAGAAAGTCTCTACAAACAAGTTACCGATAGTATTCATTATGCAAAACGTATTCAGGAAGCAATTTTACCACCCGATAAATTAATTCAAAAGCATTTACCTAACTCTTTTGTTTTGTATAAACCAAAAGACATCGTTTCCGGTGATTTTTATTGGATGGATACAAAAGGAGATGATGTTTATTTCGCTGCGGTTGATTGCACCGGTCACGGTGTTCCGGGCGCTTTCATGAGTTTAGTGGGTTCTAATTTATTGAAGGATGCATTTAATAATCCATCTTTAACTACACCGGCTCAAATTATGGATAAATTAAACGAGGGAGTAGCAAGTACATTACATGTTGGTCAGGGTGAGAAGGATGCCAAAGACGGAATGGACATGACTCTTTGCGTGATGAATTACAAAAAGATGGAGTTGCAGTTTGCCGCTGCATTTAATCCGCTATACATTATTCGTGACGGACAGCTCATTCAGCATAAAGCCGATAAATTCCCTGTTGGCGCTTTTATAGGTGAGCCTAGAAAGTTTACCAATAATACAATTCAACTTCAAAAAGGTGATGTGGTGTATATCTTTTCTGATGGTTACGCTGATCAATTTGGTGGTCCGAAGGGTAAGAAATTCATGGCCGGAACTTTCCGTAACTTACTTCTGGAAATCAGTTCTATGCCAGCCACAGAACAAAAGAAATATCTCGATACCACAATCGAATCTTGGCGCGGTCCGCTTGAACAAGTCGACGATATCCTCATTATTGGGGTTAAAATCTGATTATTTATTGGCAAATAACTTTGCATAAAAGCAGATATAAGTTATTTTTGCGTCTCTTATAACAATACAAAATGGCTCAGTTTGATTTAATTATGCCCAAGATGGGTGAGAGTGTTGCAGAAGCAACGATTATTAAATGGACAAAAAACGAAGGTGATAAAATTAAAACTGACGAAACAGTTTTAGAAATCGCTACCGATAAAGTGGATAGTGAAATCCCTTCGCCATTTGAAGGTGTATTGGTAAAAAAGTTATTTAAAGAAGGTGATGTTGTTCAGGTAGGTGCTGTAATCGCACATATTTCTTCTGATGCAGCAGCAGGAACAACTACAACTTCTACTGCTCCTGTAGCGGAAACAAAAACAGCTCCTGTAACTGAAACAAAAAGCTCAGCAACTGCAACCGTTGCGGCAGCTAATGTTGATTTTAGCAAGTCTGATAAATTCTATTCTCCATTGGTAAAAAACATTGCTAAGGAAGAAGGAATTTCATTAGAGGAATTAGATAATATTAAAGGTACAGGACAAGACGGAAGAGTAACTAAAGCGGATATCTTAGCTTACTTACCAAATCGTAATAAGCAAGCTGCTCCGGTTCAAAAAGCAGCGACTACAACTACCACCAGCGAAACCTCAAAATCTGTTTCTGTTGGCGATAATGCAATCATTGTAAACCGTCCGGCTGTATCAGTTGGTGCGGGCGATGAAATTATTGAAATGGACCGCATGCGTAAAATCATCGCGGATAACATGGTAATCAGTAAGCATGTTTCTCCACACGTAACTTCTTATGTAGAGGCGGATGTAACCAACTTAGTTTTGTGGCGTGATAAAGCAAAGAAAGAATTTGAAAAACGCGAAGGCGAAAAATTAACCTTTACTCCTTTATTCATCGAAGCGGTTGCTAAAGCGATTAAAGATTTCCCAATGATTAACGTATCCGTTGATCAAACAGGAACAAAAATTATCAAACGTAAAAATATTAATATCGGTATGGCTGCTGCTTTACCAACCGGTAATTTAATTGTACCTGTTATTAAGAATGCGGACGAGAAAAATTTAATCGGCATTACCAAAGCAGTTAACGATTTAGCAACCCGTGCTCGCGCCAATAAATTACAGCCCGACGAAATTCAAGGGGGCACTTTTACCTTAACTAACGTTGGTAATTTCGGTAATGTGATGGGTACACCTATTATTTTACAACCTCAGGTGGCAATTATGGCTGTTGGAACAATTAAAAAGAAGCCTGCTGTAATTGAAACGCCTCAAGGCGATATGATTGGTGTTCGTCACTTTATGTTCTTATCCCTTTCTTACGATCACCGTGTTGTAGACGGCTCTTTAGGCGGAAGCTTCTTACGTAAAGTAGCTGATTACTTAGAAGCTTGGGATACTAGTCGCTCAATCTAAAAACTAAATCTTTCTAAATAGATAAAGCCCGTTTATTAACGGGCTTTTGTTTGTATTATTCTCAGGTTCAACGGCAAAAAGCTAGTTTTTGTCTATTATTTGAATAATTTTGCTCTCTTAAAAAGGTAAAAAATGAAGAAATTTTTAGGGCTTCTCCTAATGCTTGCAGCCAATTTTGCGCATGCACAAATTGCAAATGGCAGCTATGCTCAATACTTTAAAGAAGGTAATTACTTAATGCTGGAAGAAAACTACGGACTCGCATTAAAAAATTATCTTTCCGCTTATGAGCTGGATTCTTCTTCCGCCAACATTAACTACAACGTTGGAGTTTGTTATTTAAAATCTCCAACTAAAAAAGCCGATGCAGAGGCTAAATTAGTAAAGGCAGTAGCGCATGTTGCTAAAAATTACCGAATGGATGATCCTACTGAAAAGGATGCGCCGCCTTTAGCTTATTTTTATTATGCACAAGCTCTACATATCAATTATAAGTTTGATGAAGCTATTGAACAATACGCGAAATTCGAAAAATACGTTGAAGGAGATAAACAATGGAAAAAGGAAATTGATTATTATAAACGTCAGGCTACTTATGCAAAAGAACAAATCGCCACTCCTATAAATGTACAAATCACCAATCTTGGCGATAGTATTAATGGTGAATATCCGGATTTTTCACCTGTATTAAGTGCAGATGAAAGAACCATCATTTACACAACACGTCGCCCAAATAGTACCGGACAAGAAAAAACGCCTGACGGACAATTCTTCGAAGACATAGTTGTTGCCTATAAAGATGATAACGGGAAATGGAGCTCTCCAAAACCTTTAAGTGATTATGTTAACACAAACGGACATGAAGCTTCAGTAGCATTAAGCGCGGATGGTCAAACATTAATCGTGTTTAAGGATGATGGAGGAAATGGAAATATCTACTACTCTCAATGGGATGGAAAAACATGGGGTGGTTTACAGGATTTTGGTTCAGACATAAACACAAAGCACTGGGAACCGCACGCTTGTTTTAATGTAGACGGAACAGTTTTGTATTTTACTTCAGATCGTCCGGGTGGATTCGGTGGTCGTGATATTTATCGTTGTGTGAAATTACCCAATGGTAAATGGAGTAAAGCTTTAAATCTTGGTTCAAGTATAAACACCGAGTATGATGAAGATTCTCCTTTCATGCATCCGGATGGAAAAACTTTTTTCTTTGCATCAAAAGGACATAAATCAATGGGTGGATTTGATTTAATGTTTTGTTTAGTGGATGAGAATGGAAAATTTTCTGAATCGTTTAATTTAGGTCACCCAATAAACACGCCTGACGACGATGTGTTTTATACTACTTCACCTGACGGACGTCGCGCCTATTTCTCTTCCGCGAAAGACGGAGGTTATGGTGAAAAAGATATTTACATGATTTCCATACAAGGTGTAGGAGAGAAGCAGTTAGCTTTATTTAAAGGACAAATTGTGCCTGCAGAAGGAGAAACTTTACCGGATGAACTAGTAATTGTTGTAACCGATAAATTAACCGGAGAAAACATTGGCACGTACAAACCTAAAATGGCTAATGGTACTTTCGCGGTAATTTTACCTCCGGGAAAAGAATATAATTTCTCCTATCAAGCTCCTAAAGGAGAAGAGTTTTATAACGAAGATATTTACGTAACCAATGAGTTAACTTACCAAGAGATTAAACGTGAAGTTAATCTTGAGCCGGTTAAATTACTTGGTAAAATTAAAGTTCGCGATAAAGGTATTTTATTGAATACAATTGTATTGAATAATGCGAAAGAGAAAAAAGGTGTAGAAGGAGCAACCATTACTGTGAAAGATAAGGATGGCAAAACGCAAACATTCACTACTAATGATAAAGGTAAAAAGGACGGAATCCTGTTGCAGCCGGATAATAATTACACAATCATAACTGAATTAGGCGGAAAAAAATCAGAAGCAACCGTAAGTACTAAAGGTATTAAAGGGAACAAAACCGTATCTCAGATTTTATATCTCGACGGTAAAACTAAAACATCAGCTTACGCACTTAGTTTAGATGTGCTAGTTTATAAAAGTGAAAGTGATAAAACCCCTGTTGCAAACGCTAATATTATTTTAGTTGGTAACGATAATAGTAAGTATGAAGGTACAACCAACGAGAAAGGTGAATTAACCGGTATAGCATTAGAAACAGATGTAAATTACAATTTAACGGCTAAATCAGGCGATGCAACTTCTGAGAAAAGCTTATTTACAACTAATAACACTAAAGCCAATAAGGTTTACAAGAAAACCTTGTATTTAGAAGGTGCTCCGGTTGCTGCAAAACCATTTACTGTAAATAAATACGAGTACTATTTTACTTACAATAAAAACAAACTGGATTCTGCACAAGAGGTATGGGATGGCTTTATCAATAAATTAGTAATGGTATCGAAAAAGAAAACGATAACTGTTGCGATTGAAGCAAGTGCTTCTAAAGTACCTACCATGATTTCATTTAAAAACAATAAAGAACTTGCCGCAAGTAGAGCTGCAAGAACAAAAGAGAAAATCATTGAAGCGGTTGAAGCCCGTGGAGGTAATGTTAAACGATTAAAGTTTACATTGCACTCTTCGGTGGGTGGACCGGCTTGGCATAATGACCATATTGAACGCCGACAGGTATTTGAAAAATATCAATACGTTAAAGCAAGAATTGTTCAATAATACAAACGCCCCGATTAAGGGGCGTTTTTTTTGCTTAAAACATTAACAACTAGGACTTCTCTTATTACTAACAATCGTTTTAATTTCCCCCTTCTATTACTAACTTTGAGTACTATGGGCGAAAAGATTTGGTATAAAGATTGGTTTAACTCACCGTACTATCACATTCTCTATAAAAATCGCGATGAAAAAGAAGCGGGCTTTTTTATTGACCAACTTATCCAATATCTTCAGTTAAATCCTGAACATAAAGTGTGGGATTTAGCTTGCGGCAAGGGTAGGCATTCTGTTTATCTCAACTCAAAGGGCATTCAGGTTATTGGTACCGATTTAGCAGAAAATAGTATTGAAGAAGCCTTAAAGATGGCAAATCCGAAGTTAGAGTTTTTTGTACATGACATGCGCACACCTTTCCGGATTAATTACTTCGATTTTGTGCTTAATCTTTTTACAAGCATTGGTTACTTTGATAAACCTCATGATACTTATAAAGTTTTTCAAAACGTTGCGCATGCCCTAAAACCAAATGGATGTTTTGTAATCGATTTTTTTAATGGCAAAAAAGTAAGTGATTGCCTCTTACCTAACGAAACAAAATCCATAGACGGTATTACGTTTGATATTTCTAAAAAAATTGTTGATGGAAAAATTGTAAAAAGGATTGAGTTTAATGATAAAGGTAAAATCTATTTCTTTGAAGAGAAAGTAGCTTTACTTAATGAAGAAAACTTTACGGACATGGCTTCCAAATCAGGTTTAAAACTACAAGCTGTATTTGGCGATTATCATTTAAATCCTTTCGATGTGGATAAATCAGAACGTTTAATTTTAATATTTAAAAAGTAAATGGCTGCGCGTACCGATTTGTTTGTGGATGTGATTGTGCCTTTGGCTTTACCCCAAAAGTACACATATCGTGTACCGCAAGAGTTAAACGATGAGGTGAGAATAGGTAAACGCGCTCTTGTTCAGTTTGGTAAATCTAAATTTTATTCTGCCATCATCCATAATGTACATTCTCAGGCGCCATCAGCTTATACCGCAAAATACATCGACTCGGTAATTGATGAAAAACCAATTGTTACCGAAAAGCAATTAAAGATGTGGGACTGGATGAGTTTTTATTATATGTGCGGACCGGGCGAAGTGATGAATGCAGCACTGCCTTCTTCTTTAAAATTAAGCAGCGTTTCTAATATTCAACTTAATCCTGATTTTAATCTGGAAGAATGTGAGCATGATTTTTTTAACGAACGGGAACATTTGATTATTGATGCATTATTGGCTCGTGAAACAATGAGCTTTGAAGATACCGCAGCTATTTTAAAAGTAAAAACACCACATAATCTTATTAATAGTCTCATTAAAAAGGGGGTGATATTAGTTTATGAGGAGGTAAAGGATAAATACAAACCTAAACTTCTGAGTTTTGTGAAATTAAACGAAGCTTACAAAGACGAAAACAAACTGCGTGAACTTTTAAACTCTCTTGAGAAAAAAGCATTTAAACAAGCGGAAGTTATGTTGTTGTTTTTACACCTCTCAAAAACCGATGAGGTTAAGAATAATGAGTGGGTAAAGAAATCTGAATTACTTGCAAGGTTTGATAATAGTCCTGTGAATGCCCTAATAAAAAAGGAAATACTTGAAGAGAAACAATTTGAAGTAGGACGTTTGATGCATCATAATGCGGAGACTTACAAAAAGGAATTAAGTGCAGGACAGCAATTAGCTTTAAATAAGGTAAAAGAAAGTTTTTCGCAACATCAGGTAAGTTTACTACATGGAGTTACCGGAAGCGGTAAAACAGAAATTTATGCTAAGCTAATTGAGGAAACAATAAACAACGGTAAGCAGGTGTTGTATTTGTTGCCCGAAATAGCGTTAACCACACAGCTCATTACACGTATGCGCGCTTATTTCGGCGATAAAGTAGGCGTGTATCATAGTAAATTCAGCGAAAACGAGCGAGTAGAAATTTGGAATGCGGTTTTAAATAGTGCGGAGAATGAAAATCAACATTACAGTTTGGTAATGGGGGCGCGTTCTGCTTTGTTTTTGCCGTTTAAAAATTTAGGATTAATCATCATTGATGAAGAACACGATTATTCTTTCAAACAACATGATCCTGCGCCACGCTATCATGCACGTGATACAGCGATTTATTTATCTACTCTTCATAATTGTAAAGTGTTGTTAGGTTCGGCAACTCCTTCTATGGAGTCGTACCAAAATGCCTTAACCGGTAAATATGGTTTTATTGAATTGGCACAACGTTTTCATCATAACGTGGCTAACGATACCGTAATTTGCGACATCAAGCAAATGGAATACGAGCATCAGAAGCGATCCATTCTTACTCCGCCTTTACATGCGGCCATAAAACAAGCATTGCAGAATAAGGAGCAAGTAATATTATTTCAAAACAGAAGAGGGTTTGCGCCTTATACCGAATGCAGTTACTGTGGCTGGGTTCCGCATTGTACACAATGCGATGTCGCACTGATTTATCATAAGCATTCTAACAAGTTAATGTGTCACTATTGTGGTTACAGCATTAATCCTCCGTCAGCATGTGGCGCATGTGGACATAATGACTTACGTTACAAAGGTTATGGCACCGAAAAAATTGAGGAAGATATTGAAATTATGTTTCCACAGGCAAAAGTTGGACGAATGGATTTAGATACAACACGAAGCAAACATGCTTACAAACAAATCATCGACGACTTTGAAGAACGTAATATTGATATTTTGATAGGAACACAAATGGTCACCAAAGGTTTGGATTTTGATCATGTAAGTGTTGTTGGAATTTTAAATGCAGATAGTTTATTAAGCTTTCCTGATTTCCGGTCACACGAAAGAGCGTATCAGTTAATTACACAGGTGAGCGGAAGGGCAGGACGAAAGCATAAGCACGGTAAAGTATACATTCAAACCATTCAGCCAACGCATCCGGTATTGCAATATGTATTGAACGGCGACATGCGATTGTTTTACAACAATCAGTTAATGGAAAGAAAAAATTATCACTATCCACCATTCAGTCGCCTGGTAGAATTAAATGTGGTGAGTAAGGACGTGAATTTGGTTAACAACATAAGTGCAGAGTTAGCCAAACGATTAAAAACTTTTTTCGGAAAGGATTTACTGGGCCCTCAGTTTCCATTGGTGAGTA
>CAYQDP010000020.1:0-14481 GCA_964416235.1 uncultured Flavobacteriaceae bacterium
ATTCAAATCCATGTAGCTCGAAGATTCTAATGCAGCGCCTTCGTAAGTCCACTCTTCATTTCCTTTAAAGGTAACACCCGGGAAATTATGCTGAGCATAAAACAAGTATGCACCCATAGCTCCCGAAATAAAATGCGGAATAACACAAAGTAAAATCCAGGTTTGCCAACCTAAAAAATAAATCACCGTGAATTGGTAAGCGAAGTGAACAATTAAAGCTACTAAGGAATCAATGTGTTTAGAAAAACGATTGAGAATTGATTTGAAACACATGCCCCACATGAAAGCAAAGAAATAGCCAAATAAAATAGTTAAGGGGTGACGAATAAATAAATAGTGTATCTTTTCCCAAGTACTGCATTTTTCGTATTTCTGTTTAGTATAAATGGGATAAGAACCAATGGCGGCACTGTAAAGCTTTGAATTATTTTTATGGTGGTAATCGTGACTACGGCTCCAAATACCGGTTGGCGCTAACACATAAAAACCGAATAGTGTAAATAAAATATCTGCCGCTGTTGATTTCTGTAAAATAGTTTTGTGTTGATGATCGTGATAAATTACAAACAAGCGAACAATCACCAATCCGGCCATTATACTGCAAGCCAGCTTCAAAGTCCAGTGAAAATTATATACGGTTCCAAATAAAAGTGCAATTAAAATAAATAAAGTACTGAGGGTATGATACCAGCTTTTAAAGCGGTCTTCCTTCATAAAAGGCTTTGTGGCCAAAATCAATTGTTTACCCTGTAACATAATCGTACAAATATACGAAGCGAATGGGTATAATTAAAGGGTAAAATCAGGCGGTAGGGCGCCTATGTTTCCAGCGACGATGGCTCCAAAGCCAAATTTCGGGTTGTCTTTTTATGTCTTGTTCCAGTCTTCGGGTGTGTAATTCGGAAATTTCCCCCTCTTTAGTGCTTTTTGGCTCACTCACAAGAATTTCAGCATTCACCAAATAATGTCCTCTTTTAGGGCGACTAACCGTAACGTAAACAACAGGGTAATTCAATTTTTGCGCGATTTTTTCGGTACCAACAAAAACAGGGGTGTCTTGATTGAGAAAGTTGGTCCAGTATGCGCCTTCTGGCGGTGGAGTTTGATCGGCTATAAAAGCAGTTGCATTAATTTCATTTCTATTTTTAATCATTTCACGCATTACTTCTTTCATCGCGTATAATTTATTACCGAAACGAGTACGCATTTTATACATGAGGTTATTGAATTGCTTATTGGTAAGTGGGTGATAAATCACATACAATTGTTGTTTTAATAATAAACTAAACGTATTGCCCGCCCACTCCCAATTTCCATAATGTCCCATTACGATAATGCAACTTCTCTTCTCGTTATTTAATTTATTAAAGAGGTCGGTAGTTTGTTCAGTAAAAGCACAACGTGTAACGGCTTCCCTTTTTGAAATGGTAAGCGTTTTAAAAGTTTCCAAAAACAAATCACACAGGTAACGATAAAATTTTCGCTCTATAGCTTTTAATTCTTCGTGTGATTTTTCGGGAAAAGAATTTTTGAGATTTTGATATACCACTTTTTTACGGTAACCGATTATATAATAGAGCAACACAAAAAAGAAATCGGAAACCCAATAAAAAATTGGGAACGGAATAATAGAAATTAAATAAATAAAAGGTAATCCTATGTAAAATCCTATAGCGCCCATATGCTTTCTAAAATTACGAATTCTTTACAAAAGAAAAAGCCCCACCTTTCGGCAGGGCCTTTTTGATTAGAAATAACAATTATTGCTTTACTAATTTACCTTGTTTAATAGTGCCGTTGGTATTTGTTACTTTAAACAAATATGCACCGGATGCAATTTCTTTAGTAGAAATAGTTGTTTGATTATTTGATAATATTTCTTTCAAGATAAGTTTTCCGTTTAAATCATAAAGCTCAAAATAAGTATCGCTATATAATTCAGTTAAAACTACGGTTACAAAATTATTCGCTGGATTTGGGAATAATTTGAAATCAAAATCAGAAGCTATTTCATTTAAACCTGTACATGTATTAACAGTAACAGTTGCAGTGGCCATATTTGAACAAGATCCTGTTGTGCCTATTACAGTATATGTTGTAGTAACTGATGGTGTAACTGAAATAGCTTGAGTAGTTGCTCCTGTATTCCAAGAATAAGTAGTTGCTCCTGTAGCAATTACTGAAGTTGTTTGTCCGGCACAAATACTAAAACCAGTTGCCGCAACCGATGGAGAACTAACTAAACCTACAGTAACAGGAATACGTGGGGTACTACAGCCTGGTTTTCCGTAGCGAATCACTCCGTTAAACACACGTGGTGTAAATGTTACTGCAAAATAGCCTCCACCATTTCCTTCTTTAAATTGTAAATCTGCATTAGAAGCGTAAACATTTCCTACTGCAGTACCATTGGTATAAGATACACCCGGACCACCATTAGTTGTTACGTAAAACGCGTATGTTTGTCCTGCAGACACGTTAACTGTAAATGAACCCGGAATATTAGTAAGCATACCTGGACCGGCACTTGTAACAGTAGTTGTTAAAGCTTGAGTCCAACCAACATTGGAAGATTCGAATCCAACAAAAGTACCCGGACGATACCAAACTTCAATTGTAGAAACACCAGTTGCACTTAAGTGCATATCAAAACCATTTACTTCAATATTATTAAGTGCAGTAATATCAAACATATTACCAGACTGTCCGTTACCGGCAATCATTGTTGTTTGTAATGAACCGGAAAAGACAGAGTTCGCCTGTGCATAAAACACTGTAGATGTTGTAAGAACAGGAGTTGCAAATACACTACCTGTACCTAATGCAGTGGTAGATGTTGGACTTGCATACCATGTAATATTAGGAACACTTGCATTTGCAGTTAATGTTGTTGTACCCGGATAAGAACAAACTGTTGCACCCGGTGAAGAAATCGTTGGAATTGGTACAACTTGAACGGTTACTATAACCGGACTACTAATACAACTAATAGATGAAGTACCGGTAACAGTGTACGTAGTAGTAACGGAAGGATTGATAGCAATAGACGAAGAATTAGATCCGGTGTTCCAAGTATAAGTTGCAGCACCACTCGCGCTTAGTGTACCACCTGAACCTTGGCACAATTGTGTATTACCTGTTACAAGAACATTCGTATTATTTACTGCCAAAGTAGCTTGTGAAGTTACCGTTCCGCCTACTGAATTAGTAGCCACACATTGATATACGTAATTATTATAGGTTCCCGGTACATTTGTTAGCGTTAATGTTGGAGTATTTGCACCAGAGTATACACCACCATTGGTTACATTAACAAAACCGGTTCCGTTATTCACCATCCAAGTATAAGAAGTAGCTCCTGTAGCTGCCATCGCAAATGATGTGTTACCATTACCGCAAATAACAGTACTGTTCGGCTGTGCCGTAATAGTAGGTGATCCTGCAATACTCCCTGTACAAGTTACAACTGTAGTACGGCAGGCACTTTCTACACCGCAAGTTGGAGAGTCAGCTACATGCAAACGGTATGCGCCCGGCACACTTACTGTAACTGTTAAGGGAGAATTACCAAATGCAAGAACTGTATTTGATCCATCCGTAAACGTGATATAATTTCCAATTCCACCTGAAGAACTTAAAACGAAAACACCATTGATGTTGAATTGGATTGGATTAAATTCTCCGGCAAAAGTACAGGTATTAATTGTTTGAGACCCGCATGCAGAGATGGTTCCACTTCCATAAGAGTTAGGACTAATGCAACCTTGCGCACGTATGGTCGATGGCACACTAATTGCCAAGGTTAGCAAAGCAAAAAACAAATTGTAGATTTTTTTCATAGTTATGTATTTATATTTTGTGCAAATGTATGGCAATTTGAAGAGTACTTTTTACGATTAATATTAACATTTTTATTACCTAAAACAATAAAGTTAATCATAAACAAAAAACCCCGAGAAAAATCTCGGGGCCTTTGATTAAAAAAGAGTAATACAACTACAAATTACTCCTTAACTAATTTGCCTTGTTTGATGGTTTGAGAACCATTAACAATGCGATACATATATACACCATTTGCTAATTTCTCAGCATTTATTGTATTGCTCAAGGAGCTTAACTTCTCAGTTAAAACCACACGACCTAAAGCATCCAAAATAACGATGTTAGCATTGGTGTTTTCTGCTGTTACTATTACATTATAAACACCGTTACTAGGGTTTGGATAAACAATTACACCTGTATTATTTGCCAATAATTGATCAACACCTGTACAAGTAGCTACTACTTGTGTAATAGTTGTATCCTTTGAACAACCACCTGCAGTACCCGTTAACGTGTAAGAAGTAGTTACGGTTGGAGAAACAATGATACCTTGTGTAGTTTGTCCTGTACTCCAAGAGTAAGTAGTAGCACCATTTGCGATTAAAGTTGCTGAACTTCCTGCGCACAATACAGAGTTAGTAGTAGTAACACTTAATGTTGGAGCAGGGTTTACTGTTACTGTTACAGGAATACGCGGACTTGTACAACCTACTTTAGTATAACGGATTTGTCCGTTCCAGATACGAGTAGAGATGGTAACACCAAAGTAACTTCCACCTTTTCCTTCTAACACCTGCAAATCTGAATTTTGAACATGCACATTACCAACTGCAGTTCCGTTTGTGTATGCAAATGAACCTCCGCCATTAGCAGTAACATAGAAACCATAAGTTTGTCCTGCCGGAACTGAAACAGTAAAGTTAGTAGGAATATAAGTCATATTACCTGTTCCCATTCCTGTTACAGTAGTTGTTAAAACATTTGTCCAACCAGCATTTGAAGATTCGAAACCAACAAATGAACCCGGACGATACCAAACTTCTACTGTAGTAACAGCAGTACTACTAATGTGTACATCAACACCATTAACTTCAATGTTACCAATTGCTACCACATCAAACATATTTCCTGATGAACCATTACCGGCTGCCATTGTAGAATTAATAGTACCGGTTGCAGAGGATTGTGCTTCCGCATATACCGTTGACGTGCTAACAGCAGTTGTAGTATATGTATTACCTGTTGCAATTGGAGTTGTTGCAGTTGGAGTAGCATACCAGTTAACCGGAGCAAAAGCTGTTGCATTTAAAGCCACAGTATTACCTGCACACGCGCTAGCCCCAGTCGCAGTAATTGTGGGATTATTTACAGTAAGAGTTAAAATACGACTCGCTGTACAAACACCATCGCTGGCAATTACTGAATAAACAGTTGTGCTTGTTGGGAAAACTGTTATCGAAGCTGTATTGGCACCTGTACTCCATGTATAGGTTGTTCCTGTTCCACCAATTGATAATGTGGTAGTATCACCTAAACAGATTGAATTATTACCTAAAATATTTACAATTGGATTTACTGTTCTATTAGCTACAGCTTGATCATTAAATAGATTTAAGTCGCCCGCTAATGTTGTATATGCGGTGAATGTATACGCTCCACCAATACTCATGTTAGCAGTACCAACGGTAAAGTTAGCTGTTGCACCAGCCGCTAAAGGACCAGGGAAAGTATTTGCAATAGTTTGTGTGTTCACACCACCAACATTAACAGTAACAGGAACGTTAGAAATAGAAGCGGAACCGAAGTTGCGCACTGTTACTACTACTTGCTCAGCAGCTGTATAACAACCGCCAATTGTAGGCGTAACAATTGCTGTAACACCTGCATCAGTTGGAGATGCGTTGTAAATATTTACATTATCTAAATGAAAATCGTATGATTCTAAATCGTCGGTTGGACCATCTTGTGCAAGGAATGCAACAATAATATTTTGTCCGGCATAAGCACCCAAATTCACAACGAAATTAGTAAATGTTGTCGTTAAGCTATTTGTTGCGCTTACAGTGAAAATTGGACTATAGCTTAATCCGCAATCTGTAGAAACCATCACGCGTACCTTATCATCACTACCCATTGCACTATAAGTTGTTAAAGCACCAACAGCAGTTATTGCTGCATCGAATGAAATTTGAGAGTTAGCGGTTGCAGTAAATTTAGGACCAACAATCCACTCGTTACGCGTATTAGTTAATAAATTGATGCGAGCTGTAATATTACCGGCACCGTTTAATCCCGTTTGTGAAGTCCAAATTGAGGTTGTACCTGTTGGAACAACCGATCCTGTTGCTTCACTCCATAATGGGAACATCGCAGTTAAGTTAGCACCACTAAATCCTGTAAAGCTTACAGAAGTAGGTAATGGTGTTGGACCAACAACAGTACGTGTAGCAATTGCCATAGTATCATTAACTAAATTTCCGTCACCTGTTAAAGATGTATAAGCTTTGAAATTATAGATACCCGGTGTTAACATATTAACTGTACCAACAGTGAAACTGGCAGATGTTGCCGGAGCAATTGTACCGGTAAAAGTAGCGTTAGTAGTTTGAGTAGCTGTACCGCTTACAATTACAGTAACAGGGATATTTGAAACAGCAGTTGAACCATAATTGTTAATTGTAACAACCATGTTTTCAGATGCACCATAACAACCGGTGAAGCCAGGTTTTGATAAACCGGAAACACCTGCATCAATTGGAAGTGCATTATATATATTAATATTATCCAAATGAAAATCATAATCAGGTAAATCATCTGTTGGACCATCTTGAGCTAAAAATGCAACAATAATATTTTGTCCTGCATAGGCTCCAAGAGACACTACGAAATTACTAAAGCTAGTAGTTAAGCTATTCGTTGAGCTTACAGTGAATACCGGCGCATAAGTCAAACCACAGTCAGTAGAAACCATCAAACGAACACGGTCATCACTTCCCATCACATCACCAAGTGTTGTACTTCCAAAATCAGTTACAGCTGCATCAAAAGTAATTTGCGATGTTGAAGTAGCTGTAAACTTAGGACCAACCAACCATTCATTACGGATAGTTCCGTACATATTTAGTCGAGCTGTTACGTTACCCGGTGTGTTTAAATTCAATTGTGATGTCCAAGCCGATGTTGTGCCGGTAGGAACAACCGATCCTGTAGCTTCGCTCCATAAAGGGAAAATTGCAGTTAAATTGGCTCCGGAGAATAATGTAAAGTCAACTTGAGTTGGAATTGTTGAAATCGGAAACACTGTACGTGTTGTAGTTCCCATTGCATCATTTGGCGCGTTTAAATCTCCAGCAAGAGAGGTATAAGCATTGAATGAATAAGTACCTGCAGTCAACATATTTAATGTAGCAACAGTAAAGTTGGCAGAAGCACCTGCGGCCAGAGGACCTGGATAAGTAGCGTTACTGGTTTGAGTTGCAGCACCTGAAACGATTACAGTTACCGGGATATTAGAAATAGATGCAGTACCATAATTTTTTACACTTACCACTAAATTCTCTGCCGCACCATAACAACCGTTAGTAGCCGGACTCACTAAAAATGCAACACCTGCATCAGTCGCAACACCTGCTAAACCGTCGAATTCGTAAGCACCCATATCAGGGTTTGTGTTTGGATTCACGCCGGTTTTAGGACGAGTAAATCCATCGATATCGATACCTGTTATAGTTGTAGTAACAGCACCTGACTCAATTGGAGTAATCGTGTTGTTCGCAAAATTTAAATTAGTATTAGAAATAAAAGGAGCATTTCCGTTAACAGGAGGTACTGAAGCATTGTCATTGGTTGGATTATTTACCTGAGAAATTGCTGCCCAGTTCGATAATGTTACATATTCTCCGGTTCCTGTAGTTGTACCTATTTTGCCAACAAAATGATTGGTTGAATTGGAAACCATGTAAGCATTATTATTCATTGTGCAGTTTAAAAAGTTATAACCGGTAGGGAACCAAACCGCCATGTGCTTTTGAGTTGCAGCGGTAGAAGTCATGCTATTATTAAAAATATTGTTTTTCACTTCTCCGGTAATAGCAGTACTTGTTAATACTAATGCTGCCGAAGCACAAGTTGTATTACCCGTATAAGTATATGCACCGAACATATTAATACTATTATAATAAATCTTATAATTAGTACCTGCGGTTAAGCGAATACCGAAAGCATTCCATGTAGTACTGGTTGCAGAATAGTTAGTAGTGTAAACATCATAAATAACATTGTTTACAATAGTATTGTTAGCTCCTGCGGCAAACTGAATTCCGTAAGCTCCCCAACCCGTTGTGCTTGTTGACCAAATGCCGTAAATTTTATTTCGGGAAATCACATTCGTATTACAAGTACCAAGAGTACTTACACCCGCAGGATTAATACTTGTAGTTACTTTAAGTTCGAAAATCTCATTTTGCGCAATAGTAGATGTATTAACATTATTAATTTCAATTCCACGGAAAGATAATTTTTCTGAGGTAATAGCCGAACCAAAAATATTATTATTAATGTTTAAGTTATCGGCGGTGTTTGTTGTTGTGCCACCAATGTATAAACCAAAATAGGCTCGAGTAAATTCACAATTATTTACAGTGATGTTATCGTAATTATCGCCGGTACCTGAAGTAGTTAATGCTACAGCATTTGCTCCTGCGTATATTCCATAACTATTAGCTACAGTACTGCCACTCAAACCATCATTACCCGGAGTGCTTCCGGTAATCTTACAATTGGTAATTGTGTAATTAGTTGCACCTAAACCCAAAGTAGTACGACCAATTAAACGAATGGCTGCAGTTGCTGTAACGGTTGGTGAGTTAACATTTTCGATTGTTAAATCACGATTAACCGGACCACCAACAATATCACCATTAATAGTGATGTTATCGGCACCGTCAAATTCTAATACACCGCGACCTGTAGAAGGAGCTCCACTAATAGAAGCGACAACTGTTGGACGGATGATAATGGAAGTGTAGTTAGCAGAGCCTTGTCCGCTCGCGGCTAAAGGCGTTGGCGTTAAAGGCTCAGTGGTGCTGGCCGTTATATCGATAGTGATAGCACCCGAGTGTGTACCTGCGTTAATTGCAGCAAATGCCGCATTAACGTTGGAATAAGTAGCAGTTGAACCACCGGTAACTGTTACCTGTGAAAACAGTTTTACCGAAAAAATCGATAAAGCCGCCATCATGAGTAGTTGTTTTTTCATCTTTCTATTTATTTTCTAATACAACAAAGTTCCATAATGTAAGTTATAATGAACTGCTTATTTGTTTTATACTTTCATTTCTAAATACGCATAATAATATATATAACACTGTTTATCATATATTTATGATAAAATATTTTACTATTCAAATCGTATTTTGTAATTTAAATCGTCTAAAACCATCGACTAATAGAAATATAAAACGACAAAAAAAACGGAATGAGTCAACAACTTGTTAATTTCATACAAAGCCTCGGCAAATCAGAAAAAAGATACATTCATCTTTATCTTAGAACTTTTTCAGGTAGTGATAATATTCTGCTTCATGACTTCCTTGAAATCGAAAAGTTATCGGAAAGAAAAAAACATACTCCAACAATTAAAGGTAATGGCACGCGCTTATATTACAAGTTACTGGATATTTTAGCCGAATACCACCGTGAAAACTTAAATAACAATAACATCGATTACATTAATCTCAATCGTGCGAAATTATTGTTTCATAAAGGTTTTACTGAAGAAGCAGAAAAACTGATTGATAAAATATTGGAAATCCCCAGCGATATTAATCATTTGGTGAAAGTGGAGGCTATTGAATTACGGCTAATGAATGCCGTGAACAATGGGCAAATTTCTTATCTATCTTCTCACTTTGAAGATGACAAAGCGCGATTAAAAACAATTTCCGACGAATATACCAATCTCATCAATTACGAATTACTATGGGCCGCCTCCAAATATGAAAACTCTTCCTCTTACTTTTTCGAAAACAGAAATAATTATTCCGAAAAACAATACAACGATTTTTTAAGTGATGAAAGCCATGCGATCAGTCCGCTTGCAAAGATATTATATAACAAAATAAAAGGGTACGAATCTATTAAAGCGCGTAATGTAGATGATGCCATAAAATATTCGAAACGAGCCATCGATATTTTTGATGTAAATAGGGAGTTAATTAAAACAAATACCATTGAGTTCTTAAAATCAATTCGCAATTACTGCATTGCTCTTAACCATAAAAACGAAATTGAGAAAGCTGAAGCCTTCCTTATGGAGGAACAAAGCAAACTAAGTCCTTCGATTCTTCAGAAAAATATAGCCACCAAAATTGAAGCCTACACGTTGTTCTCTCTCATTCGAATCGACTTAATCATTAATGGAAAAATGCTACAGCAACGAAAAACTCAATTAGAAGATGCAGAAAAAGAATTTTTACAAATTCGCTCTTACTTACCAAAAGATCAATTAATGGCTTCCACATTTCAATTTGTACTCTACTATTTAAGTGGAGATACCCCACGCAAAGCCATCCGACATATTAATTATGCACTTAGAAATTCCGATAACACAAGAAAAGATATCTACGAACTGGTACTGCTTTCAGAATTAGTTGTACACTTCAGATTAGGCAATATTGATTTATTGGAATCCAAACTTATCGCCTTTAAGAAATATATACAAAAAAACGAAATGGTATTTGGATTTACACACACTATTCCTTCTCACTTCAGTAAATTAATCCGAGAGCCTGAAGAATTGAAACACTATAAAAACATGATTGCCGAAGCCGAACAAAACATGAAGGAAGAAAACAAAGCGTTTTATTTAAATTTTAATCCGCTCCTGCATATAAAAAATTAAAGCCCCATGTTTCCATGAGGCTTTAATGATATAGTGTTTTAAGAAAACTATTCTTTCACAATCTTACCAATTTTAGCAACACCATTTGAATTTAATACTTTATAAGTATAAACTCCGGATGCTAATTCAGATAAAGATAATGTAGTTTTGATTTCGCTTATAGATTTTGTTGCCACTTGCTTTCCAACCACATCATACACCTCAACAACCATTCCGCTTGTTACAGTATTAATTACTAAAGTAACATCTCCACTGGTTGGATTAGGGAATAAATTAATTCCTGTGCTGTTCGCTAAGATGCTTTCAACACCTGTACATGGAGAAACTGATTGTAGTACTGTTGTTGTATTAGTACATCCATTTGAATCTGTTCCTATTACTGTATAAGTTGTATTCGCAGTTGGAGAAATCACACCTGTTAGAGGAACAGCTGGTGTCCAAGAATATGTTGTTGCACCACTAGCAGTTAATGTTGCAGAGTTACCTACACATATTAAAGTATTACTGGTTGTTGCTGTAACTGTTGGATTTGGGTTTACAGTTTGAGTAAAGGCTACACTTGACGAACAACTGTTAGTTCCTACACCGGTTACAGTGTATATAGTCGTTACAGAAGGTGTAACTGCAATACCTTGTGTTGTTGCACCGGTATTCCAACTGTATGTTGTAGCTCCATTTGCAACTAAAGTAGCTGTTGCATTTGCACAAATGGCAGCTGAAGATGGAGTAACAGTTAAAGATGGTCCTGCATTCACAGTCACAGAAACATTTGCTGTATCACTACATCCTGAAGTAGTTCCTATAACAGTATAAGTTGTGTTAACTGTTGGACTAGCTGTTGTGCTTGCACCGGTTCCTCCGGCAGGTGACCATGAATATGTAGTTGCGCCACTTGCAGTTAATGAAACTGTAGAAGCTGCACAAACTGTTGCATTTACAGCAGAAGCAGTAATTGTTGGTGTATTTGCAACAGTTGTAACTGAATTAGAAATTAAACATGTTGCACCTAAATTGTAAGTAACAGTGTGAGTACCTACTCCATATACGTTAGGGTCAAAACTTGTAACAGTAGTAGTACCACCATTAACCGTTAATGTACCTCCTGCTGTAACAGGAACCAATGAACTTGTTAAAGTGGTTGGTAAACAATAGCTCGCGTTTAATCCGCTGAATGAAGTATTTATTACACCTAAATCAGTAATCACAATAGTGGTTGAGCTGGTTGACGTAGCTGCACTATAAGAATCTAATTGAATGTAGTAGGTTTGACCTGGAGTTAAGCAATACGCCTTTACAAAAGAAGAAAAATTAACACCACCATTAGTAGTATAATTAGGATCATCATCATTAGCCGCAATTAATGTAGCAGAAGCAGGTGCAGTAGGTGTAGCATTACCAATTAAATTGGTACATGATGCTGTTGCCCAAATTGCCAATTGCGTATCAAAGCTTGGTGTTTGAATACTAACGTTACCTGATGCAGGCGCAACATAAGTAAACCACATTGTATTATTTAATGTACTATTACACCATCCGTTATTTGTACTACAACCGCTTGCTGGAGGCACTACCTCACCACTCTGTGTAGTTGCACCGAATAAATTAACGGCCGGATTTGTACCAGTTGTTAATGCAATTGGTGAACACACATCGTTACCAGGGAATAATACATTGATAGATAAAGTATTTGATGTAGCAGCAGAACATCCCGCATTATTAGCACTTGAATACAAGTAAATTGTTCCCGCAGGTGTTGCAGTTACATTCGCAATTGCAGCTGTTGCACTTGGTACAGGAGTATATGGACCTGCAATATTTGAAGCAGTATACCAAGCAATGTTTGTTCCGTTAGTTGCAGATAAAGTATAGCTATTTACGGCATTGATTGTTGTTGATGTAACACCTGAAATAGTTCCGATTGTTGGGGTTAAAGCACAACCAACCGGACCCCATTGATAAACCTGTCCACTAGAAGGAGTTAATGTTGTAGAGAAGGCAGTAGAGGCTGTATTAATTGTTCCAGTAGTTGAAGTTGACCAGTTATTTACACCGGTTGATAATACAGAACGATTATTATAATCAGTATTAGCAACTCCTCTTAATCCAACCTGTGCAGTATTATTTACAGTTGCAGTGGTTGTATTAACTCCGTAAACAACTTGAATATTGTTACTTGTTTCCATTAAACGTATCTGAAAACTAAAATCATCACCTGTTGCGTTAAATTTTCTATAATTGCTCCATTGTACAACGCAAGTTTGGTTTGGCGCTGTACCAATAGTTTCTACTCTTAATGATGAACCTGTTTGTCCTTGCAGGTCTCTTGAAAAAGCAGCAATTCTATTTTGTAGCACTCCGGGTGCAGTTGAAGTTGCTGATATAGCGTTATAAGATGAACTAGAATTAATATTAATTGGATTTGGAGTAATTGTAGAATTACCTAAGCTTATCCAACCATTATTATTAATTGCAATCCTGTCAAAAACACTACCATTATAGGTAAAGTTAAATCCAATTGGAATACCCGGCCCGATTAAGGTAGTACCTCCTAATGGAAGTCCTGGATCAATAAAGCGCTCATCGTCGCTTGTTGTGCTTCCGAATACAGTACCACCTGTAATTGCAGTAAAACTGCCGGAAAATTGTGTAAAGGTATAAGAACTTACTTGTCCGAATACACTAAACTGGGCGATTAAAAATAAAGCCCCTAAAAATTTAGTAAATTTTCTTATCATCTATATTGTTTTTAAAATAGATAACAAAATTAGGTCATTATTGTTTAGGTACAGCTGACTTTTAGCAGTCTGTTAATAATTATATGTTAAAACAACAAAAAAACCACCCCGTTTACGGGATGGTTTCCTTATTAATTATGAAGTTGTTAGGTTACTTTAATTTAAATGCCTTTTTAACTTTTGGCACATAATCTAATTTTTCCCAAGTGAATAACTCTACTTTTTTAGTGATTGTTTTTCCACCCGGAATACGGAATGTTTTATTTACCACTTCGTTCTTACGACCCATGTGTCCGTAAGCAGCTGTTTCGCTATACATTGGTGTACGTAATTTTAAACGTTGCTCGATGAAATATGGACGCATATCAAATACTTGCTCAACAATTTTAGCGATTTCACCATCACTCATTTTTACTTTAGCCGTACCATATGTGTTTACATAAATACCACAAGGTTTAGCAACACCGATAGCATAAGAAACTTGCACTAATACTTCATCGCATACACCCGCTGCAACTAAGTTTTTCGCGATATGACGGGTTGCATAAGCTGCAGAACGGTCAACCTTAGAAGGATCTTTTCCTGAGAAAGCTCCACCACCGTGAGCACCTTTTCCACCGTAAGTATCAACGATAATTTTACGACCTGTTAATCCTGTATCGCCATGCGGACCACCAATAACGAAGTTACCGGTTGGGTTGATGTGATATGTGATTTTGTCGTTGAATAATTTATGTAAAGAAGTTTTTAAACCTTTTAATACACGAGGAATTAATATAGTTTTTACATCCTTCGTGATTTGCTCCTGCATTTTAGTTTGATTACCATTTGTAAAATCATCGTGTTGCGTAGAAATTACAATAGTATCAATACGTACAGGTTGATTATTATCGTTATACTCGATAGTTACCTGAGATTTTGCATCCGGACGTAAATATTTCATTTGCTTACCTTCCTTACGGATAGCAGCTAATTCCAATAATAAACGGTGAGCTAAATCTAAAGGTAATGGCATGTAATTAT
>CAYQDP010000021.1:0-14405 GCA_964416235.1 uncultured Flavobacteriaceae bacterium
ATTCCAATTAATGTTCCTTCATTAAATGAGCGTTTGGATGATGTTCCTTTGTTAGCGAAACATTTCTTAAATCAAATTTGTACGGAAGGAAATATGCCTGTGAAATCTATTTCCAATGAAGCGATTAAGGAATTGCAAAAGCGCAATTGGACAGGAAACATCCGTGAGTTCAGAAATGTTATTGAACGTTTGGTGATTTTAGGCGGAAAGGAAATCAGTGATAAGGATGTTAAGCAATTTGCTTAATCGAAATTTACTTTTTTAAGCAACCACTCGTAATAACTTTGTTTTTTGTAATTAGGGTCGTACTCTTTTTTTGCGTGGCGCTTCACGTTTAATTGTTTTAAATCAGTAATACACATTTCAGGATAACTTATGGTGGGATTCATTAACCATTTGAGGTGACGCTTTATGAATCCTAATTCGGCTCCCGGAAATTTGGTGATTTGCATGTGGGGTAAAAGAGCTTTGGTTGTTTTTCTGAATTCCTTGTAATTGTGTGATTTTAAATCGGCACCCCCCCAATCTTTTATTAATTCCAAACCAATATGAAAAGTAAGATGTTGTTGCGTTAATAAAATCGGATTTTGTGCGAAACAAAATAAATTATAAAACAAATCATTGCCAACGAATGGAATCCCGATACATGTATTATTGAGAATGAACTTTGGCAGCAAATCGCGCTTAAAAACAAACATATCAAAGCCCAAATGATCTTTTCCCGTCTCGGTATAAATTGCATCCAAATCTTCGGGTTTATTAAGCGAGCTTTTAATTCTTCTACGGTTAATAACTATAGCATCGTGACCTTGCTCAATGAGTTTTCCAATGGCATTATAAAACGGTAACATCAATCCAATATCAGCATTTGAATAAACAATGTAATCCGCTTTGCTATTGTCGTATGCCACTTGTAAAATGTCTTTTAAGAGCGGTAATTTCTTTTTATTTGCGAAAGCCCCAATATCTTGAACGCTTTGCGTGAGTGGAGGAAAAGGAGTGAATCCTTCTTGGCTAATGGGAAAATCTTTATGAAAGCAGATGCCTTGTTCAATAGTGTGCTTACTGTATTGCTTGGCTTTTTGTAAAGAAGCAAATGTTAGCTTTTGTAATTCAAAAACGGATTTGTTTTCTTCTTCCGAAACAGCATTTACAATATGTACAAATGACAAGTTCATTAAACGGAATAACCTAATTCGTTCATTAAAGATACCAATTCTTTATCGGAATACAGAAAATCCAAATCTTCCTTACTGTAAAAATCTTTCCACCCGCCGGATTTCCCTTCTCGTACAAAATTTTGCTTGGTGTTCGACATAAACCGACTTCCAAATTCATTTTCTATTTTTTTGAGTTCACTAAAGGACGTTTTTTCTTTTAGTTTATTTAAATCTACCTCCTTTTTAAATCCACAAAAGCGATTTATACTTTCTACACTTTTATCGAAATTATTTAACAGCGACTCATACGACAATACCAGTATTTTATCGGGATTTTCTTGTTTGTACTTTTTCATTGCTTTGATGTGTTGTTTCCAACTTCCATGACGCAAAACAATATTGCTTCGTATAAATTCAGAAAAAGTACCATCAAAAAATTTGTAAGCTAAAACAAAGTAGTAATAAGATATAAGCGCATCTCTGTAATCGCGGTGAATGTATATTACCCTGGGGTAGCCCTCGAAAAAAATATCGTGTGTTTTAATGATGCGTCCTGATTTTTGCGTGTCAATAATGTCTTTGGAAACATAAACATCAGGCACAATATTTTCCAATTGATGAAAATTTATTGTTGTTGAGGTTCCGTTTTTTAAATAGGCTAAAATAAAGCGCAACCAGGTATTTCCGGATTTAGGGTAAGACACCAAAAAAACATCATCCGGATTTATTTTTTTAATCTGAAAAAGAAAAGCGGTTTTACTGATGAGTCCAAATTTTGCCGGTAGCCAGCGTAAATACTGCATCATCAAACGCTTTTTGCTAATTGGGAAAACTGCTTCAGGGATAAGTATTTTCTCTTCGGTCATATAGTAGCAAAAAGTTTTCTTATTCGAGCGTAGGCTAAATTAGCGTTATTACGTAGTTTAATAATCGTTGCGTGCTTTTTATTACCCTCATGTAGTTCTTTCAGTCCTTTTTCAATTACATCTTTCTTTTGTTCCATCATTACTTTGAATTTTTGTAACGCATGTGCAAACAAAATTTCATCATACTTGCTGCAAGCCTTAATGAGTTCTTCGGTTTCTGCATCCAGTTCTGATTTGTCAATTTTGTAAGATGATTTATTTTCTTTTACATAATACAAAGGCGGCCATCCCATATAATCCGAAAGTAATACCAGGCTCTCGTCAAAATATTCGGTCAATCCAAAAATATGAAAATGCTCATCAAAATTTTTAATGGCTGTTTTTAAATCTTCTTCGTTTACGGTTAAATAGTCTTTTTGAATAGTGTTGGATAGGTAGCGAACCATTAAGTTGTCGAAATTCCTTACTAATCCCTGTTTTAAGAAGTCTTTTAAGGTATAATCATTCACATTAATTTGTTTTTTGATGACATGATTGCCATCACCCTTAATGTGGCGGTACGATGATAATAGTCTTTCACGAGCTGATCGCAAAAATGTAAAGTATTCAATCCCTCTTTCCAGTCCTTGATTGGCTCTAAAGCCGATGTGGCCATAACTTAAATCAAATTTGTTTTTATAAGCCGCAGTAAGAGAGGGGTATTTTTGTCTGGCCTTTGGCGAGTAAAATGATAGCTTTTTACTCCACTTGAATTGACGGGTTAAAATAAGAGCAAAAGTAGTACCCGCGGTTTTGGGGATATGTACAAACTGAAATTGTTTTTTAAACCCACTCATTTAATGACTTTAAATTTACTTATCAAATGTATTAATTATATCTTAGCAAATGAATAAATAAATTGTATTGAGCATGCAAAATGCTAAACAAATAGCGAGATTGATAGGCTTTGTACTGGTCTATGCATTTGTTTTTTATTCAGCTACTAAAATAAATTTCGATAAGGCTGATGATATTTTAGCGTTTAGTCCGTTTTTACTATCTGTTTTTGTTATTCATCATTTCATGATGCCTTCGCACAAAGCAATGGTGTTTCCTGTTTTGTTCTTGATTCTCTCATTCATGGTCTTCAATCCTATTACAGCTTCAGTACTTTTTTTGTCATTAGGATTATTCGGATTTGTACTTTTTTCCGGAGCCAAATATTATTTGAAACTTTCTTTTAGTGTGGTTTTCTTTATGACAATGTTGCTTTTATTGACGGATTCCATAAATCTATACCCCGTTAATTTTATGGCCCCATTTATTTTAAGCATTATTATGTTTAGGGGAATTATTTTGTTATACGAGTTTAAACACAATAATAAAATTAGCAATCATCTGTTTTCATTTGCTTATTTATATTCATTTCCTCAGTTGTTTTTTCCTATCATGCCAATTGTGGATTATAAAACTTTTTTAATTGGCTCTGAATCTAAGAATCCTGAAGTTCTTTGGACAAAAGCATTTGAACAATTCGTAACCGGTTTGTTTTTATTTTCGCTTTATAAAATTGCAGATGGCTATTTGGAATTGGATTTAACGAAATTGACTGGCGCCACAGATTTATTTATTGCTGTTTTATCGAAGCTTATCATACTATTAAAAATATGCGCTCTATATATTTTTTCTTTAGGTTTTATAAGTATGTTTGGGATTGAATTACCTTCAGCGTTTGGATTTTTTCCTTTGGCAAGCAGTTTCCGGAATTATTGGAAAGATGTAAACAGATACTGGCGGGATTTTTTATTAAAGTTGATTTATTACCCTCTTTATTTTAAACTGCGTAAGACTTCAATCCCGGCGAAAACATTTCTGGTTGTCATGGTTACCTTTTTGTTTTCCTGTTTTTTTCACTTTTATCAATTGTATTTTTCGTCAGGCAATCTTTTTCTTAAACTAAACGATATTATGTATTGGATGCTTTTAGGTGTGTTGGTATATTGGAGTAATGTTCGGTTGGAAAAGAGTGGAGAATCTGAAAATGATGATGAGAAAATAATGGGATTGGTAAGGAAATCCTTAAATGTATTATTAGTGCAAACCGTTATGTCGTTTTTGTTTTTTTTATGGAATTGCAACAGTTTAAACGAATTTGTGTTCTTGGTAAAGCAGGGAGGTACATTTGATAAATCCATCATTATTTACTTTTTGATTATATGGCTCGTTATTCTCGTAGTCCTGTTTTTACGTTCGCATATTCAAAAAGCACTTACGTCCTCAAGAATTGCAGTAGCTTTCTTTTTTGTATCGGTATTGTTTGCTGGCAGTTTAATCGCTCCCAAAATAAATACAAGATTTGCTGATGTAATGTACGGAGTAAGTCAGGGAAGCGACGCGGAAGTTAAGGAGGAGGGTTATTATAATAAATTACTAAATTCAAGTAATAATTCTTCGATGGGTAGGGAAGGAATTAATCGACTAAAACCTTTGGATAAAGCCGGTGTTAAGACGAAAAATATTTTGATGCAGGAGTTAGCTCCAAACTCGAGCATTAACTTTAATACGACAAAAATTCATATTAATAGCCAGGGTTTACGTGATAAGGAATATGCATTAACTAAATCTCCAGGGATGATACGTGTGGCAGTAATGGGTGCTTCCTACGAAATGGGAACAGGCGTGAACGATGATGAAGTTTTTGAACAAATTACTGAGAAGTGGTTAAATAAATATTCCGGACAAAAATACGAGCTGCTTAATTTTGCGGTTCCAATGTATTCTGTTTTGCAGAATAAGTATGTTTGTGAAAATAAAATCAAGAAATTTAATGTAGATGTAGCGGTTATTTTTTCGCACACCGGTGAAGAACAGCGTATGCTAAACAGTTTTATTCGTTTGCTAAATGGTAAGTATGATTTTCAAGATGATTTTCTTAAATTTATCATACAGAAATCCGGTGTTAAAGCAGGGATGAGTTCAATCGAAGCTAAACACCGTTTAAGGCCTTATGTGAATGTGATTTATTTATGGTGCTATTCTGAAATGGTGAACTATTGTAAGCAAAATAATATTCGTCCGATCTGGATTTATCTTCCAACTACAACCGATCATCATGACGCCAATACTATTGATAATTTAAAATCATTGGCCTTAAAGGCCGGTTTTGAGGTATACACTTTGGAGAAAGTATATGGTAATCGTCAGTCTAAGCAGATTACGGTTAGCAAGATTGATACACATCCAAATGCTTTGGGACATAATTTAATTGCCAGCGAATTTTATAAAGTAATTGTGGGATTAAAAAACAAAAACCATGAATAAAGAAGAAATTAAAGGAGAGGTTAGAAATTTCATCGCTAAAAAGATGTTTAAGGGAAATTTACCAAGCGATTTTACAGATGATACAAAACTAATCAGTTCGCGTTTAATTGATTCAATTGTAGTTTTGAGTATGGTGAATTATCTGGAGGAGAAATCTAAAACTGAATTTGAAGCACATGAAGTTAGCGTTGAAAATTTAGATACTGTTAATATTATTGCCGACTTCCTATCAAAGAAATTGTCAAAATAATTGAAAGCTCTCAATTAAGAAGGAGTAAGTTGCCTTATCTGACCGATGGAGGGAAGCAAATTATTTTATTCTCGGATTTGAAAATTGAAATTGAGAAGCTCAATAAGTTATTTCAAGCAGCCGGATTGAATATAAAAAATTCAGCAATCGCTATTTGGGCAGATAAAACTATTCATTCTGTTTTTCTTTTACCGGCATTAGTTTATTCCAATAAAGGGTATATTCCGGTTAATAGTGAATGGCCAATTGATAGAGTAAAATTTATTTTACAATCGATAAACACACAATTTTTAATTGTAGATGATGCGCGCTTTGAACTTGCTAAAGAGATTCTAAACGATTTTTTGGGGTCATATTCCGCAAACTCAACTAATAGAGGGTTTCATATATTTAAACTTAATGTCGATAAGAAAATTAGTTTACCTAAAGAATTGGCTTATGTTTTGTTTACTTCTGGATCAACGGGCTCACCTAAAGGTATAGTGCATACTAATCAGAGTGCTTTTGCCTTTTTAAATTGGTGCTTAAAAGAATTTAAGCAGTATAACATTAAGCGTCATGTTTCCATTGCGCCATTAAATTTTGATTTGTCGGTATTTGATGTTTTCTATCCTTTGTTGAATCAATTTTCATTGTTTGTTCCGGAAGTAGCCACAGTTTCTAATACCAGATTATTTGCACAATACCTGAATCAAAATAAAATCGAATCTCTTTATACAACTCCCTCTTACTTAAATCTTCTAGAGCAAACAGGTAAACTATCAACCTATGATTTTAAGCACGTAAAATTGGTTTTGATTGCCGGCGAGGCTTTGTCTTATGATTTAGTAAGACGTTTAAAGACACATTTCAAGAATGCTGTGTTTTATAATTTATATGGTCCAACCGAAACGAATGTATGTTGCGCTCAGAAAATTGATTTAAAAAGGCAAGTAAGCGAGTTCGTTCCGATTGGTAAATCCATAATAAAAGGGAATCTTACTTATACTAAGCAAGGAGAGTTGTGTTATAAAGGAAAGCTCTTAATGGCCGGCTATGTAAATGATTCCGGTTATCATTCTATTCGGAAGAACGCTATTTACAAAACGGGCGATTATGTTAGTATTCAAAAGGGTGTGCTGAGTTTTGTTGGACGAAAAGATAATTTAATTAAGCGCAATGGTTTCCGAATTGAATTAAGTGAAATAAATACTGCATTAAGAAAGCATTCTGAAATCACGAATTGCGAGACTTTATTTCTGAAAAAGGAGAATCTGGTGGTGTCGTTTGTGGAATCGGGAAATGATTTATCTCAGTTAGCGCTAAAGACTTTCTGTATAAAGCATTTGCCATCTTATATGGTTCCGGATTTAATTATTGTTTTACGAAAAATTCCGGTAAATTTAAATCATAAAGCAGATTTTATTGCATTGAAGGAAATCTATGCTCAAACATTTAAGTCATAACCAACAATCACTTTATAAAGTTTATCATGACTTGGGAGCAAAAATTTCCAATACTGTAGACTTATTATTCGAAGATAGAGACGGAAGTTTTAATAAAAACACGTTTACTGCTTTAGTCTCTTCGAAATTTAATTGTTTGCATTTACCGGATTCAAATTCAGGAAAAAAAATAAGTGCCATAGAAACTTCAGTTGCTTATTTGGCTCTTGGTGATTCATGTCTGAATAATGGATTAGCATTTTCAGTGGGTGCTCAAGCGTTTTCGGTGAATGTTCCATTGTTTAAATACGGAAGTAACTCGATAAAAAGCAAGTTTCTTGAATCTTCTATTAAGGGAGAGATAATAATTGCATCTGCCATAACCGAAAAAGAAAGTGGCTCAGATGCTTATAACATGAAAACTACCGCGGTTAAATCAGGTAACGAATACGTGTTGAACGGTTCAAAATACTATATCACCAATGCGCCTATTGCTGATTATTTTTTAGTATATGCTTTTACCGACGTGCAAAAAGGAAGTATTGGAGGATTAAGCGCATTTTTGGTTGACGCGAAAGAAAAAGGTGTAGAAATTATTGGACCACTTGAAAAAATGGGATTGCGTACGGCACAAATGGGCGGAATAAATTTAAACAATGTAAGAGCAATTTGCATAATTGGAGAAGAGGGTAGCGGCACAGCTATGTTTAATGAAGCTATGACATGGGAAAGAACAGTATTAAGTGCGTTGAATTTAGGAATTATCACGAGAGTGACAAAGCAAGTACAAAAGTTTGGAGAATTAAATTACAGAGGAGGAAAAAGACTAATTGAGCAAAGTGATTATAATGAAGTTTTAAATAAGGCGGATATTTTTTTAAGTGAGGCCTGGATGAAAATAAATGAAGCAGCAATAGCTTTGGATGAAAACTCTAAACAATCTTTCTTAAAAGCTTCAGTTGCGAAAGCTTTTGTGGCTGAGAATGGCGAGAGAGTGATTCGTCAATTGCAACAATCTACTGGGGCTTATGGCTATTTAAGTGAGAATGTAATTGAGCGAGACTATCGTGATTTTTTAGCGTTTACAATTTATTCTGGCTCACAGTATGTACAAAATAAAATCATTTCTAGTTTTAGTCGTTAAATGACTCAGCATAACATAACAGATAAGAATCCTCATTTTTTTTATGAGGCGAAGGATTTTCCTTTTTTAAACCCTTTAACTGAAAACTTTTCTGTTATTAAGACGGAATTGTTAAATCTCATAGATAAAAATAAGGAGAATCAGTGGCTGGAAACTTTTCCAAATTATGTGGAGTCGGATAGTAAAAAGGCATGGAAGGTTTTTTCATTTATTTTTTTCTCCATGAAGTTTCCTGAAAACGCCAAATTGTGTCCGAAGACTGCTGAATTGATTTATTCCATACCTGATATTATATCTTGTGATTATTCTTTTCTAAAACCTCATACGCATATTTTACCTCATAAGGGATATACACGTATGGTTTTACGATGCCATTTGCCTTTAATTGTTCCTGAAGGTGATTGTGCTATTCGCATTGGTGATGAAACACGAAAATGGGAGGAGGGCAAATTAATAGTGTTTGATGATTCTTTTGATCATGAGGCTTGGAACAATAGCGATAAGAATCGTGTGGTATTAATGTTTGATATTCCAAATCCATTATGGGGTTATTCCGCACATCAGATTTCAAAATATAAAATTGAAAACTTGGACGATCCTTTTCTGTTATCGATGGTTGCAAAAGAAAAATGGCTTGAGGCTTTTGAGAAGGGCGAGTTTCCTCTAATGCATTTTTAGTTTTTCAACAAAGCATTTATCTCATCAAGATTGTTTTCAGATACCGTTCCGGTATAAGTTAATTCTCCATCACCATTGTTGAGTTGTTCAGCGGCTTTATTGAGTTTGCTTCCATTTTTAATGTAATCCTCCAGACTTAATTCATACAATTGATTATATATTCCATCTTGTCCGGAAGCCAGTTTATATCCGATAAGTTGATTGTAATGTATGGCGCGGTCGTTATCATTTAGTATTCTTGCATGTGACAGTTGACATAATTTTACTTTAAAGAAAACAAAATTAAGCAAGCATAAAGTACTAAATACAGCAGCAAATGAATTAATGTAATCCTTATCCCAAATAAAAATTCCGCCTTCTCCAAAACCATTTTCGTAACTGAAATTTTTGGCATTGATTAAACCTACTTGTTTACCTTCAAACTCAATGATAAAATAGTAATTGAATTTATTATTAATGGATTCAAACCATTTCTGTTGCATTTGAGGCGTAATGTATTCGCGATAATCCATGTATCTTTTTACCGACTGCTGGTTACGCCAGTAGCGGAGAAGTTCGAGGTCGTTTTCGGTAATACGCCTCAATGTAACCCCATATTGTTTAATCGTCAGCAAACTTCTCTGAAATATAATACGACGGTTTGTTGTTTACATCTTTCAGTATTTTACTGATGTATTGAGCCACAATGCCTATACTAAGAACAATAAGTCCTGTGGAAAAGAGTACGCTTACGATAATTGATGTAAATCCGGGAACGGGCGTTTTGAATAAGAATTTCTTTAATAAGTAGAAAGTTCCAATTAAAAAATTCACGATGGCTAGTGTTGAACCTATTCGTGTAACAAAACGCAAAGGTACGGTGGATGAAAACATAACTACATTTCCGGTCATTCTGAATAATCCGGTAAGTGAATAACGTCTTCTCTCTATGAAATTTTTATTGGCTTCTACTTTTAAAAAGCTTATTTTATCGGTATACCAAAGTAATAATTCGTCGATGAATGTAAAATGACGATGTTCTTTAGATAATTTAAGAGCGAGTTCAGATTTAATTAAACGGAAGGAAGAACCTTTGCCTTTGTTTTTTCCTTCTATTTTAGAGCCGAATTTGTAAAAACCGGAAAGCGCAGAACGAAGTAAGGATTGATTAATTTTTTTGTATTCACCGTACACAACATCGTTGTCGGATTTTTTTTGCTCTTCAATTAGTTTTAAAATTTGTGAAGGATGAACTTCTAAATCATCATCCATTGTGATCACAAATTTTCCTTTTACAAACGAAAATCCGCAAAGCGTAGCTGAATGCTGTCCGAAGTTTTTTGCAAATCGAATTATTTTAATGTTCGGGTTTTTTGCTTTTAAACTTTTAAGAACATCCCATGTGTTATCTGAACTTGCATCATCTACAATAACGGTTTCAAAAGAGGAATTGATGGAATTAAAAAATGATTGTAGTTCATTAAATAATTTTTCAATGCTATTGGCTGCGTGATAGGCTGGTATAATTATAGAATATTCAGGATTCATTTTTTACTGCTTAATAATAAACCTCCATCCATTTTGATTGTGGTGCCAGTTATCCACTTAGAAGCATCAGATAAAAGGAATGCTGCGCAATTCGCGACATCTATAGGTTCGCCAAAACCCAATGGATATTGAGCTTCGTAATTTTTCATTTCTTCCTCGGAAGTCGCTAATTCAGTTTCCTCAAATATTTTTGTTTTGACTAAAGCAGGAGCGATAACATTAGCTCTGATTTTTTTTCCGGCATGTTCTATGGCAAAAGAACGGCAGAATGCTTCTAGTGCAGCTTTCGAAGCACTGTATAACGCTCCGCCTATGTATGGATGCAAAGATGAAATGGAGGAAAGAAAAATAACAGAAGCATGATTGTTGAACTTTTTAGCACTGCTTAATTCACTGCATAAAATTACTGTGGAGTTGAAATTCGCTTCAAACATTTCGGAAATATGTTTACTCTTAATAAACTTAACAGGCAGCGGTTTTACTATCCCTGCACAATTAATTAATCCGTCAAGGCTGTTGCAGTTTTTTACCAATTCCGATAATTGATTTTCATTGGTTAAATCAGCTACTATTATTTGATGCTTGTTTTTTAGTTGAGCAGCAGTAGTTTTTAATTCAACCTCATTTCTTCCAGTAATAATAACCTGAGCACCCAACTGATCACATAAAACAGCGCAGGCTCTGCCAATGCCGGAAGAGGCACCGGTAACCAAAACTGTTTTATTATTTAAGGTTATCATAATTCAATAATTTTTGCGCAACTTAATTCACGTGTATTTATAATAACACTTCCCCACGAAAGACCAACCCCAAAGCCGCACAATAACAAAGTTAAACTTTCTTTCGTAAGTTGTTGCTCTAATGCAAAACACATGGTTAATGGTATGGAGGCTGAGCTGGTATTACCGAAAAGTTCAATGGAAGAGGGGCATTTTTCTTTTTCAATGCCTAACTTTTTACGAACGGTTTCGTTTATGAGTTTGTTAGCCTGATGTAAAATGAAAAAATCAATTTCATTTTTGTTTTTACCAGCCGCATCCATTGTTTCATTAATATTCGGCGGTACTTCTTTCAACGCAAATGTAAAAATGTCTTGTCCGTTTAAAGCTAAGTGTTTTTTAGCGCGTTTTATTCCTGGTTCAGGTTCGTATATAGTTTCTGAGGAAGAATCGTAAGGGTGACGAGAATGACCGTGCTCGATGATGATGGCATTTTTTCCGCTTCCGTCACTATTTAAATTGAAGGTAAGTTCGGAGGCATTTTTATCGTACTCGATTAATGTGGCTGTTCCTGCATCACCAAACAGAGGGTAAGAGCTTTTATCGCCTTCAAAGGTAGAGATGGTAGATTTATCACCACACAATAATAGCGCTTGCTTGAATTGTCCGCTTTGCATAAATCCGGCCAAAACGCTTAAGCCATATACATAACCGCTGCAACCAAGCGTAATGTCAAAGGCTAATACACTTTTTTTGAGTTTTAGTTTATCTTGTAAAATGATAGCAGTCGACGGCAGAAAATAATCGGGAGATTGCGAGACAAAAATGATGATGTCAATGTTCTCGCGATTGGTAATGTTATTTTCGAAAAAATAATTGGCAGCTTTCTCACACAAATCGCTACAGGTCGTTTTATCATCCGCAACTCTTCTTTCTTTAATGCCAACAGTTTTATGAAATAGTTCTTGTTCTTCTTTAGTTATGTGATTGTAATCATACGTGCTTTTAATCTGTTTGGGTACGCAAACAGAAATGCCTTTGATGGAAATGCCCGATGTTTTAAAAATGCTCAAGCTGATTTTTTTTGTTGAACGAGATTGTACAGGTCTTGTACGGTTTGAGTTGATTTTAAATCTGCCCCGCTTAAAGTAATATTAAAATTTATGTCGATAAAAGCGATGATAATAAGCGCATGCATACTGCTCCAGCCTTTAATGTTGCGATAATCTGTATCCGCTTTTAAAGTGCCTTGTGGCATATCTTCAAATTCGGCTTCCAGTTTTTGTATGAATTCGTTTATCGACATAGAACAAATTTAATAATTTATTACAGTTGCACCCCAACTATTTCCTACACCAAAGCCTGCCAACAGAACTTTCATGCCTTTTTGCAGCTTTTTTTCTTCTTTAGCCGTATATAGTGCGAGCGGAAGGGTAGAAGCAACGGTGTTGCCATAATCCTTAATGTTGGTGTAAAATTTGTTTTCCGGGATATTGAGTTTCTTTCTTAAGGTTTCAAGCATAAAACCATTTGCCTGATGGAAAATAAATAAATCAATATCTTTCATTCCTAATTTGTTTTTATCCAGCGTTTCTTTCACCAGTTTAGGAACGGTTTTTAAAGCGAACGTAAACACGTTAGTGCCATTCATAACCATTTGTCCGAATGGATTTGTTTCATTTCTGCAGGCACTTTTTTCAATGGGTTTTCTAAAGGCGCTATTCTCAATGTACAAGTCAAGCGCACCGCTTCCATCACTTCCGAAAACAAATTCATTATCGGGTTGATTGCCCGAAAAGGTGATAATGTTTGCGGTGGCAACATCACTAAAAATGCTGCGTTGCTCTAAGTTATCCGGTGAAAGGGTTTTTGTTGAAGTATCACAGGTTAAAAATAAAACTGTTTTAGCCATGCCACTTTTTAAGAAACCGTTAGCCATTCCTAAGCCATAAACATAGCCCGAGCAACCATAAGGCAAATCAATACAGGCAGTGGTTTGTGGTAATCCGAGGCGATGTTGTAATATGCAACTGGTAGCAGGTGCTATGTAATCGAAACAATCAGAACAGAAAATGAGAAAATCAATTTTTGATTTTAATTCAGGTTCTTTCTCAAAAATCTTTTGCGCCGCCATAAAAGCTAAATCAGAAGCAGTTTCGTTTTTTCCTGAAATGTATCTGGATTCGATACCGGTACGTTTTAATATTTCTTTTTCAGAAACATTAAACTCTTTTGCCAGCATTTGATTTGATAAAACAAGCTCCGGTAAATGAATGCTTATTTTATCAATAGAGAGTCCCATAGTCTATCAAAAGTAAAAAAAATGTAACTTAGCTGCAAATGATAAAGGCTTTTCTTTCAAAACATCCCTATAAACTATTATTGGTTTTATTTGCCTTTGTTTTATACGGTAACACACTCTTTAATGGTTATAGCTTAGATGATGAATTTGTAACCGGTCCGAAAAACATTACGGCCAAGGGGTTTCAAGCCATACCGCGTGTTTTTAAAACATTTCACGTTATCGACGAGAGCGGTAATAAGTATGAATACCGCCCCATGGTTAAAGTAAGTTTTGCTATTGAAAGTGGTTTGTGGGGACAAAACGTAAGATTAAGTCATTTGATTAACATTCTGCTTTATGTGGCGTGTTTAATGTTGCTTTTTAAACTCATGCAGTTGATTTTTGTAAATGTATCTGAGTTTGTAATTTTTTCTATTGTTTTATTATTTGAATTTTTACCCATTCATGCCGAAGTAGTAGCGAGTTTGAAAAACCGGGATGTGATGCTTAGTTTTATTTTTTCGTTGCTGGCATTTATTTGTTTTTTGAAGTTTTTTGATACTAAAAAATGGTTTCAATTGTTATTCTCATTTCTTTTTTTAGCATTGGCTTTCTTAAGTAAATTTGATGTATTGCCATTTCTGGTAATCATTCCATTTGTAGGTTATGCCCGAAACAAAATTGAGATTAAAACAATTGTTGTAATTGTAGTGTTTTTTGTTGCGGCGTACTACAGCTATAAGGTAACTAAAAACTTAATGTTTAACAGAGAAGAATTAAGAAGTACGCGTATTTATCAGTATTTCGAAAACCCACTCTATTTCAAATTTACATTGTTCGACAGATTAGCCGCAGGTTTAAACTCACTAGGCTTTTATGTGATTATGTTGATTTTACCACTTAAAATGGCCTGTTATTACGGATTTAATACCATACCTGTTTACTCCTTCGCTTCATTATATTCTATAGTGGGATTGGGTTCAGCTGTTTGGTTGATTTGGAAGTTTTATAAAGGTTTTAAAAAACCTGATATGCTATGGTATGGGATTTTAT
>CAYQDP010000022.1:0-14371 GCA_964416235.1 uncultured Flavobacteriaceae bacterium
GGTTGGATTAAAATCCAAATCATTTCTCAAATAAACAATTATTCCGATAACAAAAGGTATCAGAAGTCTTATAAAAGGTATTTTACTAAAGTCAATCACCACCTTAAAAATAACAAAACTAAAATGCCCCGAATTACTCCGGGGCATTTTTTTATTCATCTTTAAGGTCCGATTTATCAAATGTTCTAATCAATTCCTTATCATTCACAGTTTCCTGAGGCAAAGATGTATCAATTGATTCATTTTTTGGAACTGCTGCTTTTCTTTCGCCTTGCGCCGTGTTAGGCTGACCTTGCTTATAGTATGGATTGTAAGGGTCGCTATAAGGGTTAGGCTGATTGTATCCACTGCCATTATAACCATCGTAATAATCACCGGGACTTTGAAAATACTGCAAACTATACCATGCTAAATAATTTGCTCTTTCGGCATGATTATAAGCAGCACTATAGTTACCCCACCAATATTGTTGGCGAGCGAAGTTATAGTGACGGATAGCCTTTGCCAAAAGAGGCGAATAAATATCATGCCATGTATTAAAACTTACTGCTTCACCAATCATATGTCCGGCCGCTCTTATCGAATACTTAGCTGCTTTTTTTTCGCTATGATATGGGTTATAGTTATTATAGTACGGCATTGGCTGACCATATGGATAATTACCAAAACCAATTGTAACACTACCATAACCGTAAGGCCCCCAATTTCCATGTATCCATTTATCATTTGGCTCGTTATTAGCATTCGGCTGATTGTTAGTCGTAGCCTGATTATGTGGTACAACAGTTCCTTGTTTTGGTCCGCCTTTAGGGTAAACAGATTTAACCTGCGCTGTTAAAGTTGTATTTATCATTGTAAGTACAACTGCAATTTTAATTAAGGTTTTCATATTGTTCTTTTCACAGTATAGTTTCAAGTGTCGTGCCAGAAAAACACTGAAATGGTTTAGAATCAATCTCAGTTTAAAAGTGGTACTAAAAGTGGTGTTATGCGGCAGGAATTAAGTTTTATTAACAAGGGCATCAATGGCCTAAAAAATGTTTATAACCTCGTTAAATATATCCTCAAAATCCAAACAATCTACTTCTTAATATAAATCCCAAATTTTATATTTGATAAAACTCTAGCATATGATGAAGAAAGTATTTGCCCACGTTCTGTTTTTATTTTTCATACTATCAGTATTTAATATCAAGGCTCAAAAAGAAGGTCATTTTTCGGGCGACACCATTAAATTTCCCAAAGAATTGGGCGCCTACTTTTTTGAATATGCTGCCGATAAAAAAGAAGCTACGCAATTCATCTTAGATTTTACGCCCGCCTGGAATAGCCCTGATTTTCCTTCATCATACAAAACAATTATGATTGAAACCTGCAATCAATTTGTGAAAAAGAAGTTGAAACCTTATCCCTATTTTGCCGCTTATATCAATTCTGTAATCAGTTTTTTAGGTTCAACCCAACCGGCCGAAAACTTTAACGACTGGCAAAAATGCGTGAATAAAATCATGGCAGGAAAATCCATTAGAGGATTTGCCGAGTTTTTAGAAATAAGCGGTAACATGTTTGAGGGGAATATGTTTTACAAATCCCCTACATACACTTATAAAAGTCAGCAAGGAACTTTCAAATTTGAATACGATACTATTCCTAAAATTATTTTTAAAGATATCATTATGGTGGGACAAAATCCGCGTAAAGATTCCATGTACATTGAACAAACCTCCGGTATATTCTATCCTACTTTCGGAAAGTTCTATGGCAAAGGGGGAAGAGTTAGTTGGGCGCGAGCCGGATTAGGTGATGAAGTATATGCCGACATTAAACGTTATGTTATCGATTGTAAAAGCGGAAACTATACATCGGATTCCGCAGTATTTAATGGAAAACAATATTTCGATAAGCCTCAATTAGGAAAGATAACCGATCGTATTATCACTGAAAACAACACCGAGTCTACTTATCCTCGTTTTGACTCTTACAGTAAGAGATTACTAGTTAAAAACATTTATCCTGATGTAGACTACGACGGAGGTTTTGGAATGCGCGGGCCAAAGTTCGTTGGAACAGGAAATGCTTCTAATCCCGCTAAAATCATATTCAGAAGAAACAACAAAGCCTTTCTGGAGGTTTCCGCACGAGCCTTTGCAATGAACAAAGAACGTGTGGTTGCTAATCCCGGAACCATTAAATTTTTCCTAGACAAAGACTCAATTTATCATCAGGGCTTAAGTTTTAATTATGATGTGGAAAATAAACGCGTTACTATTTTACGTGGTGATGATGGATTACAAAAAGCACCAATTGCCAATTCTTTTCATCGATTTGACATGTATTTCGAGCAGATAGTTTGGAATATTGAAGAGCCTAAAATTCATTTTGGATTTTTACCTAACAATCAGCAAGGAGAAGCGTACTTTGAATCGATGGATTTTTACACCGGCGACCGAGCCTCGAACTTGAGAGGTAAAGAAAGTTTTAACTTAACTCACAAACTTAATGAGTTTAACGAAGCGAACGGAAAGCAACCATTTACCGTTGTAGATTTAGCAAAATACCTCAAAGTAATGGCGGTTGATTTACGTCCGATAATTTTCAAATACGCTATATACGGATTAGTTTATTTTGAACCTGAAACAGATTTAATAACAGTAAGACAACGTTTGTTTGATTACATGGATCATGCGAAACATAAATTAGATTACGATATTCTTACAATTTTTTCTGTTGTTCCCGGACAAGACAATGCAATGTTGAATCTTCTTAATTACGATTTAACTGTGCAAGGTGTAAAGAACGTTTTATTAAGCGATACACAAAAAGTATTTATATTTCCACAAAATCGTGAATTAGTATTACGTAAAAACAGAAACATTGAATTTTCGGGTGTAGTTGCCTCCGGTAAATTCGAATTCCATGGAAAAGATTTTGTTTTTGATTATGAGCAATTCAAAATAAAAATGAAAACTATCGACTCCATTAAAATTTATGTTGAGTCGTTTGAGCCTGATGTAAACGGGAACATTCCGTTTAAGAAAGTACAAACCGTAATTGAAAATGCGAACGGAGAATTAAGGATTGACGCTCCTAAAAACAAATCAGGCTGGGGAAAGGCGCCAACCTTCCCACAATTCCAGAGCTTCAAAGAAAGTTATTCATTCTATGATAGTCGTACAATTTTTAAAGGGGTATATAATCGTGATAAATTTTATTTCCGACTGGATCCGTTTACTATGGATAGTTTGGATAACTTCCGAAGTGAAGGTTTAGTTTTCGACGGTGAATTTGTATCAGCAGGAATATTTCCGAAATTCAGGGAGAAGCTGACATTACAAAAAGATTACTCCCTAGGTTTTATCCGACAAACGCCTCCCGGTGGATTCCCTATATATGGTGGAGTTGGAAATTTTGATCAGGAAATTCGCTTAAGCAATAAAGGTTTACGCGGTGGTGGAGATTTCATCTTCAGTGCCAGTAAATCAAAAGTTCCGGATCTCATTTTCTTCCCCGACTCCGCCAATGGAATGGCCAGTACATTTGACATCAAAGAACAAGAGGTACCCGATGAATTTCCTGTAGCGCATGGCGATACTGTGCGATTACATTTTATGCCTTATAAAGAATTACTGCAATCTCATAATTTAAAAAAACCTTTTAAAGCTTACAAAGAAGATGCAGAATTTAATGGTCGTTTTGATTTGACTAAGCGCGTACTCACCGGCAATGGAAAAGTTGACTTTGGAAAGGCTGATTTAAAATCAGGGAAAATATTATTCATAAAAAGGAAATTTTTCTCCGACACAGCCGATTTCCACCTCAAAGCATTTGACGAAGAAGGTTTCACATTCTCCACGGTTAACGTAAATGCGAGAATAGATTTTGATAAACGTGAGGGTGAGTTTATCTCCAACGGTGAAGGTTCTTATGTGCGATTTGATAAAAATCAATACATCGCTTACATGGACCGTTTTAAATGGTTTATGGATAGTGAAGACATTGAATTAGGCGATGATCAAAAGAAGCTGGATGAAAATGTTGAGAACGCCCTTGACTTAGAGGGTCCGCAATTCATCAGTGTCCATCCTAAACAGGATTCACTAAGTTTCTTTGCACCAGCTGCAAAATACAACCTTAGGAAATATATTATTCAATGTTTAAATGTTCCATTCATTAACGTTGCAGATGCGCGTATTTTCCCTGACAGCGGAAAAGTCATTATTCGTAAAAACGCCGTAATGGATACATTGAAGCGCGCAAACATTCTGGCAAATACCGTAACAAAACATCATCGTATTCGTAACGTTACCGCAAATATTTTTAGCAAAAGAAATTACTTAGGCTCGGGCGAATACATGTATATGGACGAAAATGAAAAGAAATACATGATTAAATTTTCAACCATAAAACCAGACACGTCAGGAACAACAACATCTGAAGGATTTATAAGCGAGAAAGATCAATTTATGTTTAATGATTATTTCACGTTTGCAGGTAAAGTAACGCTTAGAGCAATAAACCCTTATTTGTTTTTTGATGGAGGAACCAAAATCGTACATAATTGTAACAGAATCAGAAAAGCATATCTGAAATTTAGTGGTGATATTAATCCTAAGGAAATTTTAATTCCAATTGATCCTGATACTAAGGATATGTTTGGAGCACCTGTTGTTAATGCAATTATGTATGCGCTTGACACAAATGCTGTCTATTCAGGCTTTTTATCTCCTAAATCCGGTAGAACGGATAAAAAACTCATCAGTGCTGATGGCTTCCTTACTTATGACAAAGAAAGCGGTGAGTATCAAATATCAAACAAAGACAAGTTAGTGGAGCAAAACTTACCAGGTAATTATTTAAGTTTAAATACCACTAACTGTACAATGTATGGTGAAGGTAAATTTGATTTGGGAGCAGATTTAGGACAAGTTAAAGTTAATTCCGTAGGAACGGCAACTCACGTTACTACTTCTGATTCTGCGCAGATTAATTTATTAGCAACGATTGATTTCTTCTTCGATGATAAATTACTCAAAACAATGGCGAGAGATTTAGAAATCTTCATCAACAACCTCGACCCCGTTGATTTTGGTCGCCCTGAGTACTTTAAAGGTTTAACTGAAATTATGGGTAAGGACAAAGCTGATAAAGCCTTAGCTGATTTAAATTTATTCGGAAGTATTAAAAAATTCCCGGATGAATTAGAGAAAACATTTTTCTTTAATGATGTGAATTTTAAATATTATCCCCAATTAAAATCCTTTATCTCTCATGGAAAATTAGGATTAGGCAACATTCTGAAAAATGAAATTAACCGTTACGTAACCGGATATATTAAAATTGACAAGATGCGTTCGGGTGGCGACAAACTTATCATTTACATTGAGGCTGACCCTACCACTTGGTATTATTTTGAATTCTACAAAGGTTTAATGAGTGTTGTTTCGAGTAATAATGAATTTAACACCACCATTAAAGACATGAAACCGAAAAATCGTAAGATGGAAGCAGAGAAAGGTCCTTCATTTCAATACAACTTGTGTAGTCCGCAAAAACGTACCATCTTCTTAAACAAGATGAAACAAATCATGGGTGAAACGGATGAAGACAACGAAGAGAATAAAGACAAGGAAAAAGATAAAGAATAATAATAAAGGCGGGAATTCCCGCCTTTATTATTTGAAATTAGATTTAATTTTTTCTGCTATTGATATAAACTCCTCCTTGCTTAGCTGAAGTTTTTGGTTCGAAAAATTGCAATCATGCATACTTTTAATTGGGATGAGATGAACATGTGCATGCGGCACCTCAAGGCCTATAACTTGCATTGAAATGCGATTACAATCCACCGATTTCATAATTGCCTTTGCAACTAACTTAGAAAACTTCATTAAACCATCGTACGTAGAATCATCCAAATCGAAAATATAGTCTACTTCCCTTTTAGGAATTACTAGTGCATGTCCTTTAGTTAGTGGGTTAATGTCTAGAAATGCCAAATAATTTTCATCTTCAGCCACCTTGTAACAAGGAATTTCGCCATTAACAATTCGTGTAAAAATGCTTGGCATTATTATAAAGAGATGCTTACAATTTCAAATGGAATAACACCGGCAGGAACAGAAATATCAACCTTATCACCTACCTTTTTACCTAATAAACCTTTACCAATAGGTGAGTCCACTGAAATTTTTCCGGATTTAAGATCTGCTTCATTTTCAGCAACCAAAGTATAAGTCATGGCAGCATTGTTTTTAAGATTCTTTATTTTAACGGTAGTTAAAATACTTACTTTAGAAATATCGATTTGACTTTCATCAACCAAACGCGCATTTGCAATAACATCTTTTAATTTAGCGATTTTAACTTCCAGTAAAGCTTGTGCTTCACGAGCAGCGTCGTATTCTGCATTCTCGCTTAAATCTCCCTTTTCTCGTGCCTCGGCAACCGCCGCTGTACACTTCTTGCGTTCCACAACTTCTAATTGTTGCAGTTCATCCTTTAATTTTTGTAAGCCTTCTTCTGTATAATAACCAACATTTGCCATAATTGTGTGCTTTATAAAAAACAAAGAATCCCGATTACTCGGGACTCTTAAAAACCGTAAATAATTAAATACTATAAATTAATTCTGAAACCGAAGCTGTGTACCCCACCAAAAGGATTAGTAAAGCGATAAGAGTAATCTACACCAAATGTAGACTTCTTCTCTCCTAAAGGAATCTCAACAGTTGCACCTGCACAAGGGCCTGTGAATGCTGTCATTCGTTGAGCTTTTAAGTTATCATTGCCTTTTGTGAAAATGTACTTTTCAGTTGCTAAACCTCCACGTAACATTACGATATCTTTCCAAGAATATTCTAATCCAAATAAGAAGTTATCATACGTAAATGAGTTAGAAGTAAAATTAGCAGCTAAAGTTACACGGTGTGTTTTTGCACGTCCGGTTGAATCTTTTAATAAATAGAAATCGTATGCACCTCCAATATTAATTAGAGCCGGCAATTCAAATCCAGCCGAGCGATTACTTACTGTTAACTGATATGTATTACCCTCAAAGTTCTCAGTTGTTCCCTGGAATGTTAAACCGTCGCCTTTGTATGACATTTTCGGACCAACATTTTTCAAAGAAATACCAAAGTGTACTTGATCATATTTACCGGTGTGGTATTGGATACCCGCATCAATAGCTACTCCACGTGCCGAAACGTTCGCAATTTGTTCTGATATTACTTTTAAGTTAATACCGCCATAAATATTATCAGAGAAACCTTTAGCGTAAGATAAGCTAATGTTATAGAAAGTTGGGTTGAAAGTTCCCAAGCCTCCCTCTGGCTGCGCTTCTGTGGTAATATCTATTTTTCCGGCATTAATTGCCACAACACCGAAACCAATTGCACCGGTTTCGCCAACGTGTTGTGTTAAACCAAATGAGTTCATGTAAATACCTGAACCAACTAACCAGTTGGTACGAGAGAAATTTACTTCAGTCTTTTTGGTAAAAGCTGTACCGGCAATATTTAAAAATTGTGCTTCAATACCACGTGCACGCGCCTGACCTGAACCGGCCCAACCCGTACTACGCGCATAAGGGTTCATCAACAATTGGGACGCACCTGCTTGACCTGCACGCTCTGGGTTACCTGCAAAAACAGAACCTGTAACCAGTGTTGATAATACTAAAAGCTTTGCTTTATATTTTATATTTGTTATCATACTCTTACGTATTTATAGCATTAATAGTTTTGTAAGTCCATTGGTCGCATTACACCGAACCATTTCAATATTCTTTCACCTTTATCTCCAGCATCAACATGGATGATATATAAACCACTGGCAATAGGTACACCATATTGGTTTTTCAAATCCCAATCTAAATAAGGTGTACGTTTTGATTGCTTAATATCACTAGTATTAGAGAACTCATCTTCCTGACCCGCAACATCACGCTTGAATGTACGGATTAAGGTACCATTCATAGTAAAGATTTTAATTGTACAAATATTTGGAAGGTTTGTAATTCGAACTCTGTTATCGATACGATTATTCTCATACTTAGAATAACCATAGTATGGATTCGGAACTACTCGAATGTAATCTAATGCATTCTTAGCTGTTTCCATATCACCTACCATTGTATAGATATCAGCAGTAGAAAACTCATACATCGGCATATTGTTGTTTTTACGCGCAGTTGATGTATCTGAAGGAAGGTTAGCATAACCCATAGAAGTTAAATAACTATTACCATTTGCGACATAACTACCAGTTGCTGCGGCCACAGGTGTTCTATTAGACCATTGGGTACTATAACCATAACGGTAGGCCTTTTTAACTCGTAAACGAACCTTAACTTCACATGGCATGTTAACCGGGTTTTTGAATGCATAATCGCTACTTCTTAAACGAGGAATACTAACCCACATTGCATCCCTAAATACCGCAGCTGCAGCCCATTGATAAACTCCAACTGGTGGTCCAGCTGCGGGTACACTAGAATAGGCTTTTAACTGATCATAAATTTGTTTACCTGCATCATAACGTCCAGCACCAATCGGCGTATTGGATATAGAATTAAGTACAGAAAAATTACCGCTTAATACAGGAGAATATTTTGCATCCTTGCTGTGTCCGAATACATAAATAAAATGGCGTCCACCCCATGCATTTTGATAAACGGAACCATTAGTAGTAGCTGTTGGATTCCACATCATATCATTACCATTATCAGCAAAGTTATAGCTGTCCTCTCCAAATGCCATATTTAAGCGCTCGCCAGTCTCAATGTTAATTGCATAACCAGGGAACCATCCCATCCCTTTAGCTGCAATGTAATCAGCATCGTTAGGATCACTGGTAACAATTCCGTCACCAATATTTCCATTCTTATCAACCGAAGCATGATCTCGAATTGCAAAGTGACGAGTAATATTTTCAGCGAGACTTGAATCAGATTGCATCTCAAGAACAACACAACGTGTCCATTTACTCTTGTCAGGTGTAATTACAACATCCACACTTGATAAAAGACGAATATCCGTCATGTTTGGTTTATTAGACGCATCACCCGTTGTTACAAGACCGCCATTAAATCCAGGTCCAATTGGTACATCAATCGCATTTCCTTGCGCATTTTTTGTGGTTGTTGACACTAGTGGATAAGGTGCCCATGTTCCACCTAAAATATTATCAAATACTTCATCGGGATCTAAATTATAATCAGTATAACTTCCTTGAACGCCAGGGTCAGTCTTGTTTCCTGAGCGAACCCAGTTTGTAGCATCCTGATCGTCTGAATCTGCTACGCCCGTTAGCCACTGCTTGGTAGGGTCAGCAAAAGTAATTGAGGCGTCTAATAAGTCCCCCTTCTGGCAAAGTGGAGCCGGATCAGTCGTATTAGTTAATATAGAGCCCACATCTGAAACTTGCTGAATATTTACAGATAAACCAATTTCACTGAAATAATACTCTTCACCAATTTTAATTGACTTCTTTGGTTGATACATTGCACCAGTATTTACATCGGTTAACACCCAGGTAATAGAGTCACCTCTCACAGCACCACCATTTAATGGAAAATTATTTAAGGTTATATTATTAGCGTATGTATAACCCAAATCCATTGCGCTTTGTAAGTTGTTAGTTGAAGTTGGAGCTGTTGCCCAAGCATCCGGAACTGGTGTATTTGTAGAGTTATAAGCAGTTGAAGGTAACTTCAAAAACTTAACAGTAAATGTTGTGTTAGGAATATTTAAAGGATCTACAACTTTTACTTTAATTGGTCCACGACCATTTTGGTAAACAGGATTTGGTGCAAAACCATTTGAAAGAATCTCATTAACTGTTTCGTCAGTTAAATCCATAACATTTCCACCATTACCTTGTCCTTCTATACGCTTAATTTTTGGACCGTAACCATAATTAGACTGTGTGATAGTTCCATCATACTCAACACTAGTTAAGTGTGGAATACCTGCAGCCTTTTTTACCTTACGTCCTTCGAGATAAGGGCGCTTTTGACCAAAGTAATTCACACAAGGTTCTACAGTTGGAGATTGATCTTGCTTATAAGTTGCATAGTTATTATAAGCATAAGCAAATGCCATGAAATAGTATGTCTTGTTATTTACCAATTTCTTATTTGCACCAGTTGCAAAAACGTCTTCAGTTACTTTAAATGTAGTTGAGATTCCTTCATCTGCACCTTCAACTTTTACACTTGGTACATCAGCTGCAACAGAACCATCATAATTATAGTTAATTAATCTTGACACACCGTTTTTAACGTCACATTGAAAAACTAATTTCGCTTTAGTAGGATCATCAACATCTGTTTGCGAAACAGTACCGTCTTTTAACTGATAAACTTTGTAACCCTCGAATCGATAAAATTGATCTGGATTTGCTAAGCAAGATACTGTATATCCAGGTTGTCCTAAAATAGTAACATCTTTCTCTGCATAGCTGTTTAAATAATTGTTACTACTTGGCTTATTGCTCAGATAAATCATTAACTCGTTGTTCCCCTCTTGAATAGTTAAATCCGGAGCCTCTGGACCATCTAATATTTTGAAACAATTATCAAATAAAGCTTGTGCCTTGTCGTCAGCGTTCTTTAATAAAGCAACAGCGAATTTATTGCCATTCTTAATTGGAGAACGTGCCCAAGGTAAACCAAAAGTTACGTTGTTAACCGCACCAGGTAATAATGAAAAAGGTCCTGCAGATTGTAAAAAGCGGCGGTCACCGGCAAGGTTACCCGCACTAGTTTCAGTCCAACCAATATCATTAGGATATAATTCACCGGGATATACATAATTTACAGGAGTAGAACCGCCATAAGCATTTCCTCCCTCTGTAAATGGAGAACCATCTTTCCAAAAACCCGTCATATAGTTATAAAAGTGTGAAGCTAATGCCGGGTTTGTAGTTTGAACAGGGAACGAACCAATATTATTGTTATAGTATAAGAACTTAGCCATACCAATTGTTTCACCTAATTCATCAGTAGTACCATCGAAGTCATTATCTACTCCATCTCCAACATCAGCCAAAGGTCCTTTGAAGAAGTCGCAACCTAAAGCTGCAGGAAATTCGCCATAACCCAAAGCACCTGATAAATCTTGGTCATCTCCATCACTATTGTAAATAAACCCTAAACCTTTTTTAATATCACAACCTACATAATCATCAACATAGTTTCCTAAGTCAGCATCAGTCCAAACAGTAAAGTATGTTTTATTTAAAGCAAACGTTGAACGGTTTACAACTTCATAGTTATAGAAAGTCATGTTGTTAATATCATCATTGGTTTTGAAACCAAAAGCCTGAGCACGAATTTCAAGACCAATTGACTGTCCACCTGTTTCTGTGTGAACATCACCTTTATCATTAAATACCCACCATAAAGTTGCATCACCGAATAATTTAGCTTTACATACACCTAAATTATCTTTCTCTGCTTTGTTATAGATATCATAATATGGGTAATCACCTTCACTCGGATCGTAGAATCCGCCTCCATCAACGTCAAAAAACGGAGCTAAATTGGGACGGTCGTTTTTAATACCATTACCCGGCCAATTCTTTATTGCATCAGAAGTTACACCATTAAATACATGCTCTTCAACTTCCTTACGAGTCATTATGAAAATTTTATCGTACTCGTTACACACTGTTTCGTCAGTTGATGCAGTTGCAGGATCTAATGGGCCTGGCCAAAAATCGTAACCGGTTTGACGATAAGTCATAGCCGCAACTTTTAACTGTCCACCACCATCTAAACCACCAATCCAAATAGAGCCGGCGAAGTTGGAGGATATACCGTTACTCTTATCCTGAGTTGCAGGAATAATATAAAACGCATTACCTGAACCAAATAAATCCCACCACATATCACCACCGGTGTAAATAATGGTACGGACGTTATTAATCCACAACTCCTGGCTTGACTTTGCACCTTTACATGCACCCATCACTTTTGCAGAAGCAGAAACTTTTTCGGTTTCCGGATTCACCTCAGCCCCTTGCTTCTCGCGAGAGGTGGCGGTTACGAAACTTAAAACTGCAATAGCAGTAAATAGTTTGTGTATCATGTTAACTTTCTGTTTCATATTTCAATTTTTTTAAAAGTCTAATTGTAAACCAATACGAATTACACGTGGGCGGTTAAAATTACCAGGGTTCTGCATGTAAATTGTATATTGATCAGTAAATCCTTGCGGGCTGTTCAAGCTTTGAATTGTAGATTGTGCTAATGGAGAGTTCAAATATCCATCGTCATCAGCGTTACCGGTGAAGTTGTAAACGCCTAATACGTTACGATTATTAAATAAGTTCAATACCTGTAAGTAGATATTTAAGTTAGCATGTTTTTTCTCGTCTGAATCTTTTTTACCCCAAGTTAACTTCACGTTTTTATCAATACGTAAATTAGCACGGAAAGTCCAAGGCTTATAAGAACCGTTAACTGAACCAACAATGTTAGAACGTTGGTTACTTCCTTGTGCAACCGGAACATCCCAACGTGTATAAGGTGTACCGGAACCAATTAAGAACTGTAAGTTAAATCCAACATCTTCTAATAGCTGAATAGGGTTTCCGCTTTTACGTTTTAACTCAGGACCTTTATAATCTTTATCAGTTCCAAAACGGTAGTCATAGTTTAACACAAAAGAGTGGCGTTGGTCATAATCTAAAGGCTGAGTAACTCGCAAGTTTGGTTGACCAGAAGCTGCTAAGTTAGCGCCTGAGTTAGCATTAGAACCTGAACCTTCAGCAAATTGTAAAGTATAGTTAGCATTGATACGGGAACCACCTGTTCTACGTAAATCAAATTCAATTTGGAATCCTTTTGATGTACCAAAATCTTGGTTAATATAAGTGATATAAGAACGAGGGAAAGCAGAAACAACTTGCTTTTGTGTTAACATATCACGCATTTCGCGATAGAATGCAGAGATTTTTAAAGCTGCATTTTTACGCTCATTTAAAATTTGGTTAAATCCTAATTCATAATCAACCGTTCTTTCAGGGCGTAATCCAGGATTAGCTAAACCAGGAGTACTACTTTCTGCCTGTAAGAAATAGTAATCTTTTGGATCGAAACGATTTCCACCAGGACGTTTAGTTAAAACATCATAGTGAGCAAAGAAGTTTGCAACGTCTGAAATAGGGAATGAGAAGGCTACACGTGGCATTACATTCAATTGAGCTTTATAGTTTTTGAAAGCATCTACCATAAATGGAGAACCATTATTGTAAGCTTTGTAGCTTTCGTCAGTTAAATACGGATTTACTTTTCCTGAACTTCCTGCTAAGATAGTAGGGTCAGATACTTCGTTACCTTTTGCATCATACCACTGATCTCCATTTCTGTAACCAACTAACGAACCACCATTTAATTGAGAAGTATATACCACGTAATCATCTCCCATGTTACCAGGATGGTTAAATTCTGAAGACGTTTCGCCAACAGTTTTTGCGTTGTAAGCTAAATATTGATCCTTTAACATCTTTTGGTTAGCATCATAACGGTCAACACGTAAACCAACGTTAAACTTAATGTCTTTGAAATCAAACTTATCCTGAATGTAACCAGCCATATAAATAGGACGGAAAGAACCTACAGGTAATTTATTATAACCTTTAGCATCTTTGTCATTTAAAAAGCGGTTAAGGTCAGTTGCACTTTTGTCAGGATTACCTGCATAGTCATAACCATAATAATCCACAAATTGGTTACCACTATTTTGTCCTAATAAATCAGAAGCGCTAAACATATCAATGCTGAAAGTAGAAGGGTCTAATTCATCAACATTAATAAATCCGGTATGATTTTCAGGTAAACCTAATTTAGCCAATAAATTTTTTGAAAATTCTGTTTGAGTTTCTGAATTATATAAATAATCATAATAGTAAGCAGGATAAGTACCTGATAATTCCGAAACATAAATAGGATTTGATTTATCTAATTCAGTTGTATGAGCATTAGCTAACAAACGCATTCTTGTCCATAACCCTTGTGCATAAACTGAATAACCCTTTGACTCACGTTGATCGTATTCAATTCCAATTGTGATTGCATGGTTTTTAACGTCAGCATTGAAACTTGAAGCGATACGGAACTGAGAAGTACTACTCTTACCATAAGAGCCGTATTGATTTCCGGTAGCAGCCCATAAACTATAAATACTTTGAGGCTGATCACCATTTCTTAACCCGCCGTACGCTGCAATCCAATCTAAACCAAAAATATTATCACTTCCTAAGTAATCATATAAATAAGACGTATAGCGAGTCATGTTATAATTCTTGTCAGATGCCTGGAAATCTACACCTACTTCCTGACGACCTAAATATTCCCAAGCTTTAA
>CAYQDP010000023.1:0-14204 GCA_964416235.1 uncultured Flavobacteriaceae bacterium
ATAAAATTGTTATGCCGGTAATCGACAGAACAGTAGTCAATCCGCATAATGAAAATCAAAAAACTCAAACACCAAGTGCATTCAATTACGGACAAGCAGCTAATCAAGCGACAATGATTGGAGCAGATTGTATGCATACTTATGGTTGGAGAGGACAGGGTGTTACCATTGCTGTTTTGGACGCCGGATTTAGAGATGTACACATTGATAATGTGTTTGATAGTTTACGTTTGCAAGGGCGTTTAAAAGGCACTCGTGATTTTATTACCGGTGACACCATGGTTTTTGAAGATCATACGCATGGCTCAATGGTTTTATCTTGTATGGCTGCAATTGATCCGGGAAATATTATTGGAACTGCACCAAAAGCAAATTATTGGTTATTACGTACGGAAGATGCAGGAACTGAAACATTCAGTGAAGAATACAATTGGATTCGTGGAGCTGAGTTTGCAGACAGTTTAGGCGCAGACTTGTGTACCACATCATTAGGTTATACAACATTTGATGGTGGATTAAACGATCACACGTATTCGCAATTAAATGGAAAAACTGCGCCTATGTCGATTGCAGCAACAATGGCTACCCGAAAGGGGATGATAGTTTTAAATGCCGCAGGTAATGAAGGTGGAAGTGCCTGGAATTTTATTTCAGTGCCCGCCGATGCAGATAGCATCATTACGGTTGGTGCCGTTGATCCAAGTGGAGTGAAAGCTAGTTTTAGTTCATTTGGACCAACCAGCGATGGAAGAATTAAACCTGATTTATGCGCGCAAGGTGGTCCGGCTTACGTTTGTAATACCGGATGTTTTATGGGTAACGGAACATCTTTTGCAACTCCGGTTTTGGCAGGAGGTGTAGCTTGTTTATTACAATACAAACCTTACGCAAAGCCTATGCAAATTATTGGTGCATTAAAAGCATCGGCTAATAATTCAGTATCGCCAAATAATAATGTAGGGTGGGGGATTCCTAATTTGTGTACTGCATCAAGTAATACATTGTTATCAGTGTCGGCGAATGAAATGAATAATTTATTTAATTCAATTCGTGTGTATCCAAATCCTGTAAATGATAAATTAGATATTGCTTTCGCGAATAAAATTGAGTCTAATCTAATTATTACTATTAATAATGTTTTAGGTCAGATAATAGCTGAACATAATTTATCAGCAGCAAGCGAAATCGTTGAGTTGAATGACTTTTCTGCATTAAAACCAGGTGTTTATTTTTTAAACATACATATTGGTAACTCAACCATGGTTAAAAAAATCGTGAAGCAATAATTGTTTTATGTCGGCCAAAAGTTCTCCTTACCTAAGTAAAATAATCATTGTAGCTGCTCTTGGTTACTTTGTAGATATCTATGATCTGGTTTTATTCGGAATGGAACGCGTTTCCAGTTTAACGGATATTCTTTCTAAAACTATTTCTGATGAAGCAGAATTAAAGAGACAAGTTAAAGAAGTTGGAATTTCTTTACTGAACTGGCAAATGTTTGGAATGCTGGTTGGAGGCGTGTTTTGGGGCGTGTTAGGAGATAAGAAAGGAAGACTCTCTGTTTTATTCGGTTCCATTTTTCTTTATTCCATTGCTAATATTGCGAACGCAATGGTGCAAGACACTACCACTTATGCTTTATTGCGTTTTATTTCGGGCTTTGGTTTAGCAGGTGAGTTAGGTGCCGGCATAACTTTGGTAAGTGAAAGTATGGATAAAGAGAAGAGGGGATGGGGGGCAACAATTGTAGCATCCGTTGGTTTATTTGGTGCTGTAGTGGCGGGTACCGTTGGAATATCTATTGGTAACTGGAGAATTTCTTATGTCATCGGTGGTGTAATGGGATTAGCTTTATTAGTGATGCGAATTGGTGTCTTGGAATCTACTATGTTTAAAAGTGTAAAGGAAAGTAATATTGAAAAAGGTAATTTCTTGTCCTTATTCAAAACCTCAGAGCGTTTCATCAAATTTATCACCATTATTCTTGTTGCATTACCCGTATGGTATGTAATGGGTATCTTAATTACTTTTTGTCCGGAGTTAATGAAAAGTCTAGGTATGGAAACCCCACCCGATAACGCAAGATTAGCCATGACTTTGGCTTATGTGGGTATAACCATTGGCGATATTGTAAGTGGTGTGGTGAGTCAGAAATTGCAAAGTCGTAAGAAAAGCTTGGTTTTATTTTTATTGTTAGCTCTTTTATTTGTTGTTGGATATTTTACTATTGCTAAAAATTCGGTTGTCATGTTTTATACTGTTGTAGTATTAATCGGTTTTGCAACAGGCTATTGGGCGGTATTTATTTCAACCGCTTCTGAATTATTTGGTACAAATTTACGTGCAACGGTTACCACCAGTGTTCCAAACTTCGTGAGGGGAGGTACCATTTTAATCACAACTTTATTTCAATATTTCAGCAAGATTGAAAGCATTGGAAATATTTACTCAGCCATTATTGTAGGATTAATTGTTTTTGCGCTTGGATTTTGGGCTTGGTATCGATTGGATGAAACATTTCATAAAGACCTTAATTATACCGAATAATGGGAAAAGATACAGTTGTTATAGGCGCTTCGCCAAACTTTGAGCGTTATAGCTATAAGGCAACCGTTAGATTAAATCAATACGGTCATAAAGTTTATCCTGTTGGATTAAGAGAAGGGAAAATTGAGGGCATTGACATTTTAACCGATAAACCCGGTATTCAAAATGTAAACACAGTCACTTTGTATGTTGGTCCGCAAAATCAGGAAGCCTGGAAAGAATATATATTTAGCTTAAAACCCAAACGTATTATTTTTAATCCCGGTACCGAAAATCCGAAATTTGAAATGGAAGCACAAGCAAAAGGCATTGAATGTGTTGAAGCTTGTACTTTAGTGATGTTATCGGTTGGAAACTACTAATGCATTTTATAATCAAACCATACAAAGAGTTAACTATTGATGAGCTTTATGAAGCTCTGAAATTACGTTGTGCTGTTTTTGTAATTGAACAAAATTGCAATTATCAGGACATGGATGATAAGGATAAAAAAGCACATCATTTATTAGGATATAGTGGTAACGAATTGGTTGCATACGCAAGAATATTACCACAAGGCGTTTCATACAAAGAAGCATCTATAGGCAGAGTCGTAACTTCAGGTAATTACAGAGGTAAAGGTGCAGGAAAGGAATTAATGCAAGAAGCCATTAAACAAACACTTTCATTATTTAAAACCAATGAAATTGTTATTTCTGCTCAATACTATCTACTTAAATTTTACCGTGATTTAGGTTTTATGGAAGAAGGAGAAATATATCCTGAAGACGATATTCCACATATACAAATGCGACTGATAACTAAAATTAATTAATACTGTCTTTTTTCAAGACGAAAATTTTATTGTAGGTGTAAGGTGGTAAGGTGCTGAATGAATATTCCGATTCTATTGTATAATTATTACGATTTACGGTTGATATGATATAATCATCTTTATCAATCCACCACCAGCGTCCGACATGATCAGGAAAATAATTCTTTCCTGACTCAGCTAAATGCCATCCGTTAAATTCAAAACCTCCGTCAATTTGATTGGGTTTAATATTTAACTCATTTAGTAAATGATTCGCGGCACTTGCTTTTGCACGATTAATGCTAATGTAATTGTAATTAGAAGCAAATGAGAAATAAATCAAAGGAAGAAGTGTTATCCAAAACAATTTAGAGACTAAGGCTGACTCAATAGATAAGGAATAGGCCAAATAGAAAAATGGAATCAATAATAACAAATAGCGATCATTAGCATAACCAAAACACAAAGGAATCAGATAAATCAATAAAAGTAAAATAAAGAAAGATAAAGCGACTTTAGTAACATTGTTGTTGGAATGACGATGCTTCAAAATAACGGTTAGTAAAGCTGAAATAAAACTAATTCCTCCAATGAAATTTAAGCATATGTAGGAAAATTTGGTCAAAGACGACAATGGTATGATTTCATCGGTATTATAGCCGGTTAAAATTACCGGACCAACACCACAATGGTAAAAAATATTTCCTACAAACGGTAATGGATTTTTAGAAAGAATTAGTTTTAATAAAACGATGAATAAATAGATGCAAAAAGACATAATATAAAATCGCGATTGTTTTAATTGCTTTAAATGAATCTGAAAGTTAGAAATGGTTAAAGGCAGAATGAATAAGCCCAAACAAATTGTAGAAGTAATAAAATAATAAGCAATCTTTTTTAAAGTCATTAATGAAGGATGAGTGACTGTGGAAAGAATGTTATTTAATTGTAAGTAATAATTGCCGGGTAATAATTGATTGGATTTGGCAAAGAACTCATACATCCAAAGCAGGATACAATTACTGATAAAAGGCATTAAACCGATAACTATATTCCTTTTATCTTTTTCGGTGTTGAAATAATAGACAAAAGTATAAATAAGAGGTACAGTGAGACTGATTTGACGATTTAATGTTGCCAAGCAGCTTATTATAGTAAAAATGATTAAGTAGTTTAATTGCCGACTTTTAAAATAGAGTACTATAAACTGAAAGGAAATAAGAGTAAGGAGTAATTGAAAAATATCAGAGAGATACGTGTTACTCAAATAAACAGTTAAAGGATTGAAGGTGAAAAGAAATAATAAAGGCAAGCGAATGGAAGAATTAAACTCTAACAATTTAAGGTTGCGATAAAAAACATAAAAAGCAGCAGTAAAGGTTGCTAAGGTAATAAAACGTAATACTGTAAATGAAAAACCGAATACTTTACAAATAGACGCAGAAATTAAAAATCGAGGCAAATCAGGGAAACCTTGCCAGTAAGAGAATTTTATATTTCCTGTATTTAAGTAATCGTAAATTGTTTTTGAATACGCCCAGTCGTCGTTTAATGAAAATTCTCCGATTGGATTAATGATTACTTCAACAATTAGAAATAAGCCGAAGACAAAAAGCCAATCGTATTTATGAATTATTTGTTTTATCACAGAAAATTAAAATGCAATTTCTTCTTTTAATTTTTCGTGTACCAAAGGCTTTACTTTTTCAATAAAAGTACGCATCGACAATTCTACTTTTTCGGGAGCTAACAAACCAAAATTTTGCAGCAGTAATAAATGATGAATGCCCATGTGGTAAAGTTCAACGATTTTATTAGCTACAGTTTCAACCGAACCAAACAAATGAATGCCGCTTTGCATTACATCATCGTAAGTTTGTTGTTTTGCGTACAAACGGGTTTTGACGTATAAATTAAATGCTTCTTCAGCATTTTTCCTTGCCATTTCATCAGTATCTGCAACGTGAGCATGAAAGGCAAATAAACAATCCGGTTGTTGTTTTGATTGTGATTCCGAATAACCATGTTTAAAATCATTTATCAGGGATTTTATTTCCGAAAAATGATTTACAGAAGCGTAAGGAACACAAATTATATTATGACCTTGTTTTCCCACATGATATGCAGCTTCTGAGCGTAAAATCGCAACATATAGCGGAACATCTTTTTGTATAGGTAAAACATTTATTCCAACATTAGAAAGTGTGTTGTATTTTCCGTTATAATTAATTTTCTGTCCTTTTAAAGCTTGCTTCAAAATAGACAGGTTCTCATCAAAGCGTTCACGTTTTTCATCAGGTTGGATAGAATAACCTTCAAATTCGTGCTTTAAATAACCTGAGCCGAGTCCTAGTATTAATCGTCCGTTCGATAAAACATCCAGCATTGCATAATTCTCTGCAATGGTTAAAGGATTGTGAAAGGTTAAAATAGAAATGGCAGGACCAAGTTTAATTTGGTGTGTTTGTTGTGATAGGGCTGATAAAAAAACAGCGGGATTTGGCACAGCGCCATATTCATGAAAATGATGCTCGGCCACAAAAAAAGAATGATATCCTAATTGGTCGGCGATAATTCCTTGCTGTAAAACCTGTTTGTATAGATCGGGTATAGAACGATTAAAAGAAGGATGATGATCTTGAACCGAGAATATGGAGTATTTCATGCAATAAATGTATATATTTGTGTAATAAACTCCTAATTAATAGCTAATTAAAAATACTATAATTAACATTATGTTAAATAGATTTATCAAAAAGTAAGGAGGTTTATTCGCCTCCTTATCTTTAGCTATTTCTTTAATTTAGCACTAATCTCATTTGCTTTAGCCTCATCTCCGGTCAATAAATACAATTTTCTTAACGACTGTAATGTACTTATATCATCTCCTTTTATTTGTAAAGCTTGCTCAAAATATGGAATTGCTTTTTTGTATTGCTCATTCACTTTGGTGTTAATCTCCTTTTGCTTTTGAGCCAACTTCGCAATTGTTGCATCATTCATTTCTTTGTTATAGGTATAAGTCCCGAAATTATAATATAGCGCTCCTAAATTGTACAGCGCATTAAAACTGTATTCAACATTACTTGGTTTTAAATCCACAGTCTTTTTATAATGCTCTTCCGCTTTTGCAAACAACTCACTGAAATTAGCAGGTTTTTCTAAGTCCTTACCATCTGCTCCTTTTGGATTAGCCATATTATCTAAAGTATTAGCAGCAATTAAATGTAGTACAGCATTGTTTGGATCTTTTTCTAAAGCAATATTTAAATTATTTAGAGACTCTTGTTGCTTACCACTTTTGATATAATAATCAGTTTCCAGATTTAATAAAGTCATATCGTTTGGATACAGACTTCGTCCTTCTTTTAATGATGTTAAAGCTCCGGCAGAATCATTTACCGCGCATTTAGCATTGTATAAATATTGATAGGTTCCGGCATTCGCCATCTTCTCATCAATAATTCGCTGATTAAGCTTCACTACTTTATTAAAGTTTTTTGCTTTAGAAGCAGATAAAGAAGCATTAAATAAACTCACGGTATCTTTTCGTCCCTGATTAATCATATTGCTTAAGCCGAATGAATTTTCGAAATAATCAGCCGCTTCGTCGTATTTTTTTGCTTTATACGATCCAACCGCCAAATTATTTAAATCATCTAACATTGATAAAGAAGTTGACAGTAATTCCTGGAAAGCATCTTTTTCTTTGGTGTTTGCTTTTACAGCCTCTACAGATTTTATGGCATCAAAAAATTCTTTGGTTGATACATTGCTATAGGCAATTTCCATTTTTTGTTTTTTATCGCCACCCGACGCTTTTTCTTCTTCTTGTTTTAAATTATATTTAAATAGTTCATAATAAATTTGAGCTCTATAAGTATGCATTTTAACATTGTCTTTCGTCTCTTCACTGGCAGCAGCTAAATCAATAGCTTCTTTAGCTTTGGTTAAATAAGAAATATCCGGCTTTTCTTTTACAGTTGCCTGATAGTCGGTTAAACCGCGCCATGCGGCATTAACTTTTGATTTTTGAGCCACTGCTCCGCTTACGCAAACAGCTAAAGCAATACTTAGAAAATGACGGGACATAAGAAAAATATTATTGTTTATACTTAGCAGCCTTATCAGGCTCGCCTAATTTGTTTAATAACTGAAATAAACGTTGTTTTGTTGCCTTATCGGGTGAAACTTCATAAGATTTTTCTAAATAAGTAACAGCCTTTTTCCATTCTTCCGCAGCTTTAGCGTCGTATTCTTTTGCTTTAGAAGCTTCTTTTGGAGGTAAATCACCCGCTTTTTTGTTCCAGTCATTACCCTTATTAAAATAAACCACGCCTAAGTTGTAGTTCGCCACCTCATAGTCGGGCTTAATCTCTAATGCTTTTAAATATTCCTGCTCTGCTTTATCCAATTCATTTTTCTTAGTATAAATATTTGCAAGGATAGCGTGCAATATCTCATTATCATTGGATTGAATTGCTGCTTGTAATTTATCAATTAACTGATTCGATTTTCCCTGAGCTAAATAGATGTTAATTTCAAGATTCGTTAAATCCATGTTATCATCAAATACAGCTTTTCCTTTTTCGATGTACGATAAAGCTTTTGCAGTATCTTTTGCGCCTAACATGATTTGCGACATGTAAATATAAATTTTAGGTTCTTTATAATTCATTGCAATTAACTTATCGGCGAATTCCTGCATTTTCGGAATATCATTCGCGCGCGCGTACATTTCGTAGCGGTTATAAACTAACTTTTCTTTCGTGATGTTTGCACGCTTCATGCCCTGATCGAAATCGTAAGGTAAGGCTTGCTCTACTAATTCATAACACTTTAAAGCTTTATCAATTTGTTTTTCTTGCGAATACCAACCCGCCTTGCGATTTACTGCAGAAGCAGCAACAACTACAGATCCTTTTACATCGTCTTTATAAATATTATCCTTTGCATCCAACTTCAAGCAATTAATAAAAGCTTCTAAAGACTTCTCTTCGGCTTCCAAATCTAAATTTCTTACTTTCTCATCTTTATCTTCAAAAATGGCTTGATATACTTTTCCGCGATACATCCACATCTTCGCACTTCCTTTAGTGCTTTCGTGAACTGCCGCGGCATCGGTTGCCGCTTTAGCTTTATCAAATTCTTTATTCTTTAAATAGTTGTAAGAGTTTACAACCTGATTGTTCTGTGCCATAACCAGTGCAGTGCACGCGGCCAGAGAAAATGTAATGATTGATTTCATATTTGTACTTTTCATTTTATGCAAAAAACCAAACAGGTTCCTTTCGGCGCTCTGTTTGGTTTTTATGGTTTGTTTTATCTATAAGACTCAATAACTGTGCAAATCCACAATTAGTCTACGGAAATCTTTTTAAACTTAACGTTGTTTAACACTTCCTTATTCTTAGCATCTTTCATTGCTTTGTCTAAAGCAGCTTCAATATAGGCTTTATCACCAACAATAACAGTTGTTAATTTATTTGGATCGTAAACCTTTTTAATATGTGCATTCAACTCATCTTTAGTGATAGTCTATAAAATCTGATTTTGTTGTGCAACATAATCCTTAGGTAAATTGTAACGAGCAATGTTTGCTAAGAAACCTGCCTTTTGCCAAGGTGATTCGTAACGTAATGCCTCTACATTTAACATGGATTGTTTTGTAAACTCTAATTCTTTATCAGTAATACCGTTTTGTACATAATTATTAAACTCTTTGGTAATCTCTGCTAAAGATAAAACTGTAGCGGGACGTTTAACTGAAGAACTAATTAAGAATGTACCATTAAATTTATTACCGCTGAAAGATGAACGGATACCGTAAGTATATCCTTTATCTTCACGTAAATTTAAATTTAAACGACTGTTGAATGCACCACCAAATGTGAAGTTTGCAATTTGGCTCTTGAAATAATCACCGGTTGCGTCATACTTCATTGCAGGATATCCCATCATAATAACTGAAGATGGTGCTGCAGTTTTTTCCTGAATAAAGAACTGTTGTTCTGCTTTTGCAGGAGGCTCAGGAATTGGCTGCATTTTCACTTCTTTGTTATTCATTTTGTTTAAGAAGTCTAACTTGCTTACAATTTCAGCATCTGTTACATCTCCTACTACTACAATGTTACCACCAGCAGATGAGAAACAATTAGCATAGTAATCCTGGCAATCCTTTAATTCAATAGCGTCAATTGTTTTTACGGTTGGTTCCATTCCTAATACAGAAGATGGTCCGTAAATAGCTTGATTAAACGCTTTATTAGCTAAAGATTGTGCATTTGTCTTTTGATCTTTTACACTCTCTTTATATTGTTTTTTAGCTAATTTGAAATCTTCTGCACGCCATCCCGGATTTAATAGCTTCTCTTCTAATAACTTTAATGTTGCATCTAAGTTTTTCTTTAAACATGAAACATTAATGGTGTTATTCATTTTACCGGCACTAATTGAAATTGAACTTCCTAATTTATCTAACTCAGCTTCCATTTGCTCAGTAGTATAGTTCTTAGTTCCTTCATTCATTAAACCGGTTGCTAATTGTGCTAAACCAAATTTCTTTAATTGGTCAGGAGTTAAAGCCATGTCTCCACCTTCTAAATTGATGGTGATATTTATAATCGGACTTTCAGTAGCTTTTGTTCCTAATACTTTCATTCCATTCTTTAAAGTAGTTTGATAGAATTCAGGAGCTTTTACTGTTTTTGCTTCCCCTGCTTTCGGACGCTCTGCACGGTTAAAGTTATCTACGTTTGGTTTGTAAGATAAACCAGCGTACTCAGGATTTGCAGGGAATGTTGCGCCTGCATTTGGATTGATACTTTTCACTGAATCTTTTTGATTCATGATTGGATACGTATTTAAGATAGCAGCACCCGAACCTTTAATGTATTTATTAAATACGCGAGTAATATCTTCTTTAGTTACTTTAGTATAGCGCTCAATTTCATCTGTAATAGTTGATGGACGACCTAATAAACGCTCCCATTCAGAAATGGTTCCTGCTTTATTAAATACTTCATCTAATCCATCATAATAACGTGATTCGATTTCAGCTTTAACGCGCGCTAAAGCTTCGTCAGTAATTCCGCTAGTTCCAAATTCTTCAATAGAAGCTTTTACTTTCTCATCTAGCTTAGTAAACAAGCCTTCTAAGTTGAAATCTTCAGGTGGATAAGCAAAAATCTGAATACTAAATTCTCCTGACAATTCTTCAGAACGGTGATCAACACCTGCCTGAATTGCCATTTCATTCTTTACGAAATTCTTGTAAAACACAGAGTTGTTTCCGCCACCCATCATCATTGCTAATAAATCTAAAGCCGGCTCATCTTTGTGATATTGTCCAACTGTTGGATATACGCGTAAGTTCAACGGGAAATAAGTACGGTCTTTATATGCTGTATATTTATCGGTAGGAATTACAACCGGCGGTACACGTAATTTTTTCACTTCCGGACATGGTTTAATACCTCCGAAATATTTATCAATCATCTTTAATGCATCAGCAGGAGTAAAATCACCGCTAACAGTTAAGATAGCGTTGTTTGGTCCGTACCAACGTAAGAAAAAGTTCTTTACGTCATCTAAAGTTGCGCGATTCAAATCATCAACATAACCAATAACCGGCCAGCTGTAAGGATGTTTGAATGGATATAAAGCTTTACCGATTTCTTCAACAAACGCTAAACCATAAGGACGATTCTCGAAGTTCTGTGACTTTTCGTTTTTTACCGCATCACGTTGGTTTTCGAATTTTTTAGAAGTTAAAGAATCTAATAAGAAACCCATACGATCCGCTTCTAACCATAATCCCATTTCTAAGTAGTTAGATGGTAAAGTTTCAAAATAAACTGTTTTATCACGTTGCGTAAAACCGTTCATGTTACCACCGGCAGTACTTACCATTTTAAAATGCTCTTCATCAGCTACGTGTAATGAACCTTGGAACATCATGTGTTCAAAGAAGTGAGCGAATCCTGATTTACCCAAGTCTTCACGGTTTGAACCTACTTTATAGGTAACCATTACGTTAACCACAGGATCAGAATGATCTTCGTGTAATAAGATTGTTAAACCGTTTGGTAATTTCCATCTTTCGTATGGAATAGATAATTTACCAGGCTTTGCTTCTACCTTTTCTACTAGTGTAGGTTGAGCTACATAAGTGCTTATGGCAAAAACACTTAATAAACCTAAGATGATCGATTTTTTCTTCATTTTCTGTTTTTATTGAGTCGCTAAATTATGTTTTTAATCTTTGTTTTTTACGCCATTTATTAGGCATTATTGTCCGTTGGTGTAGAATTTTCGGTGTTTTCTGGTGTAGTTTCAGGATTTACCGGATTTTCACCCTCTCCCCCATTCTCACCGTTTTCAGTTTCATCCTCATGATCTACTTTAGTAACAGCCGCAATTTCATCATTATCCTGAATATTGATTAAGCGCACACCTTGTGTTGCACGACCCATAACGCGACGCGCGCTAATATTCATACGAATGGTAATACCATTTTTAGTTATAATCATTAAATCATTGGCATCGGTTACCGATTTAATAGCTACTAGATTACCGGTTTTGTCGGTGATGTTGATTGTTTTTACACCTTTACCACCGCGGTTGGTAATACGGTATTCATCAATTTCTGAACGCTTACCATAACCTTTTTCAGAAACCACTAAAACGTTAGCATTAACATCATCGATGCATATCATTCCAATCACTTCGTTGTTTCCGCCTTCTTCATCATTCAAATCAATGGCAATTACACCGGATGCGTTACGGCCCATCGGACGAACTTTTTCCTCGTTAAATCGACACACCTTACCCAATTTAGTAGCAATCATAATTTCATTCTTGCCATTGGTTAATGCTGCTTCCAACAATTGATCGCCTTCGCGGATAGTTATGGCGTTGATACCGTTAGCACGCGGACGAGAATAGGCTTCCAAAGTAGTTTTCTTAATGATACCTTCTTTAGTACATAAAATAATATAGTTGTTATTAATGTAATCTTCATCTAATAAATTCTTCACATTAATAAATGCTTTTACTTTATCATCAGCAGGAATATTCAATAAATTTTGGATCGCTCTTCCTTTACTTGTTTTATTTCCTTCAGGAACTTCATACGCACGCAACCAGAATACCTGTCCTTTTTCGGTAAATAATAGGAGGTAGTTGTGCGTGGTGGCGGTAAACATATGCTCGATAAAGTCTTCGTCGCGCGTTGCGGAACCTTTTGAACCTTTACCTCCTCTGTTTTGTAAACGGTATTCATTTAAACTGGTACGCTTGATATAGCCCATGTGAGAAATAGTAATTACCACATCCTCATCGGCAATCATATCTTCCATTTTAAAATCATCGCCGGCATAAACGATATCTGTTCTTCTGCCGTCGCCGTATTTTTGTTTTATTTCCGCAATTTCATCCTTAATGATTTTGTAACGCAAAACTTCATCATTTAAAATGGATTTTAAATAATCGATTTGCTTCATTAATTCTGCGTACTCTTCTTTTAACTTATCGCGTTCCAGTCCGGTTAACGCGCGTAAACGCATATCTAGGATAGCGCGGCTCTGAATTTCGCTTAAACCAAAGCGACTCATTAACTCTTCGCGTGCCGAATCAGGCGTATCGCTTTCGCGGATAATTTTAATAACTGCATCTAAATTATCGATAGCAATTAATAAACCTTCTAAAATATGCGCACGTTTTTCAGCTTGCGCTAATTCGTATTTAGTACGACGTACAACAACATCATGACGGTGCTCAATGAAATAATGAATCTGATCTTTTAGATTCAACATCATCGGGCGACCATTCACTAACGCAATGTTATTTACTGAGAATGAAGTTTGTAAAGATGTATACTTGTATAAATTGTTTAATACAACATTAGAAATGGCGTCGCGCTTTAATTCGTAAACAATGCGCATACCATCTCTGTCTGATTCATCACGGATGTCAGAAATACCTTCCAGTTTTTTCTCATTCACCAATTCAGCAGTTTTTTTAATCATTTCTGCTTTGTTCAATTGGTAAGGAATTTCGCTAACAATAATTCTTTCTCGGTCTTTTGCAGTTTCGATATTTGCTTTAGCGCGCAACACAATTCTTCCTCTGCCCGTTTCAAAAGCTTCTTTTACTCCCGAGAAACCATAAATAGTTCCGCCGGTTGGAAAATCAGGAGCTTTTACATATTGCATTAAACCCGCAATATCAATATCACGGTTATCGATATAAGCCATACAGGCATCGCAAATCTCTGTTAAGTTATGCGGCGCCATATTTGTAGCCATACCAACAGCAATACCTGAAGCACCATTTACCAACAATTGCGGTATACGGCTTGGCATTACAGTAGGTTCTTGCAAAGAGTCGTCAAAATTAGGACGGAAATCAACCGTATCTTTTTCGATATCGGCAATAATTTCTTCCGCAATCTTTCTTAACCAGTAAAAAACTCCCGGTAGAAATTTCAACTTGCTGAATGAATCGATCTGAAAAGTATCAGGCGGCTCCCATATCAGTGTTCCGTCTCTGTCGATAAAAAGCAGTTTCTTTTTCATGGCATATTATTGGTTCAATGAAAACTGATTCGAATAATTACTCAACTCTGCTAACAACATGTCGTTCTCTTCGGGCGTTCCAACAGTAATCCTCAAACATCCTTCACAAAGCGTAACAGCCGAACGATCACGAACGATAATTCCTTTGTTTACCAGATAACTATAAACTTTCTTCGGCTCTTCAACTCTCACCAATAGAAAATTGGCATCAGAGGGAAATATTTTGCGGATTAAAATATTTTGACCCAACCCGCGCGTCAATCTATCACGTTCATTTACCGTTGTTC
>CAYQDP010000024.1:0-14108 GCA_964416235.1 uncultured Flavobacteriaceae bacterium
AACACCAATTGGCAATGAAATTGGCTGACCACGATCTACTGAGCTATCGAATTTAGTTCCGTTTAATAAAGTTCCGGTATAGTGTACACTTACCATATCTCCGGTTTTTGGAGCAGGTCCGTCACCTTGTTTTTCAATCATGATTTTTAATCCTGAACCTGTCGTTTGTGCGCTTCCGAATTTTTCTTTTAAGATAGATTCCATCGCTAAGGTTTCAGCTTTGATTTTCTCTTCAGCTTTCTTTACTAAATCTGTTTTTGTAGTTTCAAAAGTTTTTGCAGCATCAAAAGCTTCAGCTTCTTTTCCTTTACGTAAAATCACTAAATGCTTAATGGTGTCGTTACCTACTATCTTATCCACTACATCTTGTCCTTGTACTACATGTCCGAATACGGTATGTTTACCGTCTAACCATGGCGTTGGAACGTGTGTAATGAAAAACTGACTTCCGTTTGTATTCGGACCTGCATTCGCCATTGATAAAATACCGGGACCTTTATGTTTTAAAGTTGTATCAATTTCATCAGGGAATTTATAACCCGGATCACCCATTCCTGTTCCCATCGGACAACCACCCTGAATCATGAAGCTTGGGATTACACGGTGAAATTTGTTACCATCGTAATACGGTGTTCCTTCTGCTTTTTTATCATTCTTAATTTTCCCTTCTGCTAAACCAACAAAATTGGCAACAGTCATAGGAGTTTTCTTATGTTCAAGGAAACAATAAATATCTCCCTTGTTAGTTTCAAATTTGGCGTAAATGCCGTCTGCTTGCTTTGCTAAAAATTCTTTGTCCATTTTACTGATTTTTACTTTTTGAGTTTTTTGTGAGAACATGGCACCGGTTGCGAATAACAAACCTGCCATTAATGCGATACTTTTTTTCATAGTGTATGTTTTATGAATTTATTTCTTGTTCTCTGATTATTGTCCCGCACTGATTTCCTGTACAGGAGCAGTAGGAATATCTTTTGCGTCGATGATATCTAACAATTCTACTTCAAATACTAATGAAGCGAATGGAGGAATCGGACCGGTACCTTGTGGACCGTAACCTAAATTACTTGGGATAATTAATTTAGCCTTTCCGCCTTTGCTCATTAATTGAATGCCTTCTGTCCAACCCGGAATCACTTGATTTAACGGGAAGGTTGCAGGTTCTCCTCTATCCAATGAACTATCAAATTTAGTGCCATCCAATAAAGTTCCGGTATAATGCACAACTACATTATCTGTTGCTTTTGGTTTTGGACCTGAGCCTTTTTTCACATCAATAAAAATTAATCCTGAAGCCGTTGGCTTAGTTGTAATTTTATTATCCGCTAAATATTTATCTAATTCCGGTTTTTCTGCTGCCTGGCGTTCAGCCATCATCTTTTCCATTTCAGCCTGTTGCTGTTTTTGGTTCTTTTCTAACTCGGCACGAGATTTAACTTCCAATACTTTCATCGTTACCACTAAATTCTCACCCGGTTTAATGAATGGAGGCAATTCGTTAAAACGTTGTGTTTTTAAATAGAAAGAATCGGCTTTAATGATAAACGACGCGCTATCACCCTGCCCCATCATTTGCAATGCATCTTCAATACTTCCTACGAATGAAGATTTTGGTAAAATATAACGGAAAATTCCGCTGCCATCACGGCTTACACTTTTAGAATCTACAATGATAGAATCATTTGTGAATTTCTTAATAGTAAACGTAAATCCAACGCCATCACCTTCTTTTGGTGTAATAGGGTTTTCTGATTTGTTAAAAAACTTGTAGTGCATGCCATTCTCGGCTTTCGTAAAACCTTCAAATTCTGAATTATTACAGGCTGTAAAAGCTAAAACGGCTGATGCGGCACCAATTAAGGGAAGTTTGTTCATTTTGTTTGTTTATTTTATATCTGTTATTGTTATTTCGTAAAGCAAAGGTGTAAACGGAGGTACTGTTGCATTGCTGTTTCCGCGTTCGCCATATGCGAGGTACGAAGGTAAGATTATTTTGGCATATTCGCCTTTACCCATGCCCTTTATAACAAAATTTATGCCTTTTAAAACCTGGTCGGGAGTGCCATACACAAACTGTAAAGGATAGAATGGAGAATCAAACAAACTATCATTTAAAAAACGTCCTTTATAACTTAAAACTACTGTTCTGCCTTTTGTTACTTTATCCGCACTTTCCGATGTTTTTCTCTCGAGTATGAAAATCTTATTAGACAATTCCACCACCTCATCTAAATCCTTTTGAGCAATGTAATCTTTGATGGTTTTTAATTCTGTTTCCGAAATTTTCACTTCTTTTTCGAGGTGGGAAATGCGAACATCCACTCTGATCAACGAATCATTTTTGCAATAATCAGGCACCGGTACCTGAAAATAATCGGTAAACAAATTTTGTGTTTTTACATAATACGAAATGCTGTCTCCCTCCACCAAACCCAAAAAATGACTTACAAATAAGTTTTTTTGCAGTGAATCTTCCGGATTAAAATAAATTTTCTCGCGTGAAGAAGAGAAAAAAACCGAATCGTTTAATTTCTTAAAACTACAGGCAAAAGTAACATCATCCCAAGGCCCCACTTTATAATCACCATCGCCGATTTTTAGCATTTTATAATACAAACCGGCCTCGTTACGCGAGTAATCATCAAAATAAAGTTGGTGTTTTCGCTTACACGACGAATACATTATCAGTAAAGAAACAAAAACAAGAATGTAGGATACTTTGTACTTCACAAACTACTTATTTAAGATTTTTACATCGTACACTATGGCGCGTTGTGGCGGGATTTTATTCATGTCTCCCAATAAACCATGCGCTAAATGAGACGGTATTAGGATAAGGGCTTTATCGCCTTTTTTAAGAAATTGTACGCCTTTATGAATACCGCTTTCGAGATTTTCGTGCCCAACTTTAAATGTTTTCGGTCCCTCAGATGCTGAAGAATAACATTCTGTTCCATCCAATAAAGAAACCGTATACTCCATAGTGATTTCATCGCCATCACGAATAGAATCTCCTTTAGCAGAAGCTTCGTAAACATAATACCGTAAACCCAAATCGGTATTTACAAAATTCATTTGGTGCGATTTAGCATAATAATCCATTTCATCATTTTCTTTCTGTACAACTTGCTGATTAGCCTTCACAAATTGGTCTTGCAAAGCCTTTTTGGTAATGCAGTGTTGTTTGGGTTTATCCTTTTTCTCGGGATTACACGCGATGAAGAGCCCGAGAAAGCTTAACCAAAAAATAATGTATTTAAATGAGAACATAGTTCTTAAAATAGCTTAATTTAATGCCGAAATACTGGCCTCAAGTTAACATTATTTTTTGCATGACTAAGCAAGAACGTTTCGACAAAATCTTAAATTATTTTAAAACCAATGTACCGGTTGCTGAAACCGAATTACATTATAATAATCCATTCGAACTATTAGTTGCTGTAATTTTGTCGGCACAATGCACCGATAAGCGTGTGAATATGATAACGCCGGCCTTATTTAAAGATTTCCCTACGGCAGAAGCCATGGCGGCATCCAATTCTGAAACCATTTTTACCTATATAAAAAGCATTTCTTACCCTAACAATAAGGCTAAACATTTGGTTAACATGGCTAAAATGCTGATAGGAGATTTTAAGGGTGTTATTCCTTCCGAAATAAAAGAACTGGTGAAATTACCAGGGGTTGGCCGGAAAACAGCCAATGTGATAGCCTCAGTAATTTATGATAAGCCTGCAATGGCTGTTGATACTCATGTTTTCAGGGTATCTAATCGATTAGGATTAACCACAAATGCAAAAAATCCCTTGCAAAGTGAGAAGCAACTTATTAAATTTATCCCTGAAGATCTGGTTCCTATAGCCCATCACTGGCTTATTTTACACGGGCGCTATACCTGTTTGGCAAGGTCGCCCAAATGTTCTGATTGCCAATTAAAGGAATGGTGTAAATATTATTCACAAAACGTAAAAATTAAACATTATGGCAAAGAAAAAAGTAAAAGCAAAAAGTAAGAAGCCTGCTACGAAAGCAAAAGCTAAAAAAGCCAAGGCAAAAAAGGCTAAACCTGCCAAAAAAGCGAAAGCGAAAAAAGTAAAAAAGGTAAAAGCCAAAAGCAAACCGAAAGCAAAAAAAACAGTTAAAGCCAAGAGTAAGAAAGCTAAAGCTGTAAAAAAATCGGTAAAAAAAACCGTTAAGAAAGCTGCGAAAAAAACAGCGAAAAAAGCGGTTAAGAAAGTTGTTAAACCCGTTGCAAAGAAGAAAATTGCTGCGAAAGTGAATAAACCTGCTACCGTAAAAGCGGTGAAAATTAATGTACCGGTACAGGAAACATTCACTAATCATACCCCTGCCGTAGAAGAAAAAGCACCGTTTGTTCCGCATGCTACTTCCCTACGTGAGGGCATGCAGGCCCCTTATTTTGAAGGAAAAGACCAGCATGGAAACTCGGTAAGAAGCAGTGATTTAATGGGTAAAACCATCGTACTTTATTTTTACCCTAAGGATGATACACCGGGATGTACAGCGGAATCGTGCAGTTTGCGTGATGAATACCAGTACATGAGCAATAATAACTATGCGGTTGTTGGGGTAAGCGCGGATGATGTTGAATCACATCAACGCTTTGCTGATAAATATAATTTACCTTTTCCATTATTAGCCGACATTGACCATAACATTATTAAAGCGTATGATGTGTGGGGACAAAAAATGCTGGCAGGAAATATTTATGATGGCATTGTACGTACCACCTTTATTATTGATGGCGATGGAATCATTAAAAATGTGATTACAAAAGTAGATACAGCCAACCATGCCAAGCAGGTAATGGAAATGCAGTAAAAACTACCTATTTCTAAATAAAAAGCCCTGTTAAAAACGGGGCTTTTTTATTAAATATCTGAACAAAAGGAAAGTATTAGAAACAAAAAAGCCCCAGAAAATCTGAGGCTTTTTGCGGACCGGACGGGACTCGAACCCGCGACCTCCGCCGTGACAGGGCGGCATTCTAACCAGCTGAACTACCGGTCCAAAACCCAAAAGGTTAATTTTGGGACTGCAAATGTAGTAATTAATTGAATTCCGCAAAAATATTTTTAAGCAATTTCAGCTTTTTTAGGCTGCCTTATTATAAATCCAGTGTAAAATTATCTTATACCTTTATTCTATGCTTGCTCATCCCGAATTGGTAGATCTTTTAAAACGGGCTTATTCAGCCGAAAAGGCCGCCGCTTTCGCCTATATCGGACATGCGGCTTCGGTAAAAAATAAAGAAGAAAAACTTGCTATCCGCCAAATTGAAATCGATGAATGGAATCACCGTGCTGAAGTTTTAAAAATCATGCAGCAATACGATATTTCCATTTCAAAATATTATGAGATAAAATTTCACATCATTGGTAAAATAATTTCAGGAAGTTGTTTTGTAATTGGTTGGTTCATGCCATTTTATTTTGCCGGTCGTCTCGAAAGCGGAAATGTTTGCGAGTATTTCAGAATGATGCAATTTTTTCATTCTCTGAATATTCATGAGCATGATGAAATACTCTACGAAATGGGCATCAAGGAAAAAGAACATGAGGTTTACTTTCTTGAACAAATAAAAGACAGCAAGCTTCTCCCCTTCTTCGAAAAGTTGTTTTCATGGGGAAAAAAAGGCACTTTCAATGATGTTGACCTTAATAAAAAGTATCCGGTTAATGAATCTTCGATGTATTGCAAGAAGAAGAAAGATTAATTCTAAATAAACTTTTTTGCGTCTTATTTATTGATAATAATTTTTTGAACTTTTACGTCTGATTGTTCTGAGTGCGCTTGTAAATAATATGCACCGGAAGAAAGTTTTGAAATGTCCAACTTATTATCACCACGCTCTAAGTTAAAAGAAGCTTCTTTTACACCTAGGAGATTATAGATCTCTATTTCCATTCCATCAATATCAGTATTTAGAGTCAGCTCAGAGGAAGCAGGATTTGGAAAAACAACTAAAGTGCCTTTTCCTTTTTGATTGCAATTGTATAACGTAACAATCTGACTATACTTAAAATCTTTATTATAATCGGTTTGCTTAAGTCTAAAATAGACTATTGAATTAATGTTATCATTATATCTGTAGGAGTAGTTCTTCTGAGAAAATGAATTTCCGGATGCTTTTACATCTGCGATTTTTTCCCAATTTTCACCATCTGCACTTTTTTCAATCGTAAAAAAATCATTATTGTATTCTGTCATGGTGGTCCAATTTAATTCAACCGAATTATTAGAACGACACTGAGCGTTGAAATTAGATAATTCAACCGGAAGAACACACGGACCGCTTCCTACCACAAAGCAATCTAAAAGCGTAACACGTGATCCTGCTCCCAAACCATTATGCGTCATTACATATTGCGTTGCACCGGCAGGATTATTAACAGTAATAAGTGAGCCTAATCCGGCAGTTGCGCCAGCGGTTAAAGTTCCTCCTACCGAAGTATAACCGATTGCGCAATAATTACTCAAAGAAATTGCACATGGGCTATTGGATACAATATAAAATACTTCAGTGGAATTAGTACCGTTAATTAAAAAAGTTAAGTTTGTTACAGGTGAAGAAAAATTAAACGTTAAACTCTGTGCAGCACCATTAAGCCACCATGCCGGTGATGCCCCTCCATAAGAATTTCCATCACAGGCATAGGTAGAATTACCTAAAGTAGGCGCCCCTGAATTGATTGCGGAAACAGTTAATGAAGGCGCACTTGTTGCTGTATATGGAAATGATGCAATCGGAATCCTTATAGCGGCCATATAATTAGCTAAAGTACATTGTGATTTTAGTGCGAATGAAACTAAAAATAAAAGGACTGATAATAGAGACTTTAACTTCATGGGATGATATAACAATAAATGTAATCCATAAAAAGATGGATATCAACATTAATGATCACATATTAGACAAAACCAAATTCTGAATCGATTTAAGAACTTGGTTTAACTTATTTGCTGATGACAAAGTTGAAATGACCCGCATTATACTCTCCAATTACCTTTAAGATATAAGTACCGTTCTGTAGAGTAGAAAGATTAACCGGTAAAGTAATATTTAAAGCTTCGTAAAAGTTTTGCTGAAAATGTTTTTGCGCCGTTGCATCCCACACTTGTACACTCGAATTTTGCTTTTTATAAAACTCAACTTGTACTGTAAATTGTCCGTTATTTGGATTTGGATTCACACTTATGGTTTTAATGCCATTCGCGTTTGTGAAACTCGCGTAAGCTGTATCGTAAGGTAGTATGCGAATGTTTTTTGTAGCACTTATCATACATGTTCCATAATAGGCTTGCATGGTAACCGCAAAAGTTCCGGTGTCACCAAATACAACAACCGGACTAAACATATCGCCTCCAATAATTGAAGCAATGGATGGCAATATCCAATTCACAGAATCTGCTTTAGGCACAGTTAAATCTACAAACACAACTGTATCTCCTTTGAAATTTTGTGTACTTACAATAAACACAGGTGAAACCGAATTACTATTTTGATTAATACTGGCAGAAGTATTACGACTACAACCTAAAGAATCTTTTATAACAATGGCATGCGAACCAAATGCCAGATTTGTAAACGTATTCGTGCTTACAAACGCACCGCCGTTTACCGAATATACATATGGAGGAATGCCACCCCAAGCATAGATCACTAAGCTGCCGCTGTTGCCTGTACAACCTTTAGAAGTAACCACTGAATCCTGAATATCCGTCGGAATAATTACTTTCACGGTATCTGAACCGTTACACCCTCCTCCACTCACATTCACAATATAACTTGTTGTGGTATTCGTTGACACAGAAGTGCTTTGTGTATTTGCACCACTATTCCATAAATAAGTAATCGGACTAACGGTTCCTGCCACTACGGCACTTAACGCTACCGGCGAATTTTTACAAGATAAAATATCATTACCCGCACTTACAATAAGCGTATTACTATAACCTACATTCACCGAATCTTTTTTATCGCAACCGGTTAAAGTATTGGTGGCTGCAACATAATACCAACCTTGAACTGAAGTAACCGCAGGATTAGGTGAATTAAAACTTGAAGGGCCTGTCCATTGTAAAGTTGTATTGGATGTGGAAGAAACCGCACTCAATGTTGCTGTAGAATAACTGCAATTAATATTTGTTGATGCAGAAGTTAAAGACAAATTAGGCGGCAGTTTATCTTGTGAAATAAAAATGATTTTAGAAGAATCCGCACAATTATTATCCAATCGCGTTACAATAGGAATGTAATTTCCCTGTGTGCTTACTGTGATGGGATTAGGATAAAGGCTATTAGTAGAAACCTCTTTCCACTGAATAGTACAATTAGTTGGACTAAACACCGCATTAATACTTAGAGTTGGCTGAAAACACGTGAGCGTATCAGCAGGAACAGCAATGTTTGTATAACTTGGATAGGAAGTAACAGTAACGCTGGGAATTGATGTGTTTTGAATTGCAGTTAGTGTATCAGTGTTTTTACATCCGTTGTATAAATTTTGAACTAACAAAACATAATTACCGGGAGCCTTTACAGTATCAGGGTTTGGATATAAGGTTGATGAAGCTGCCTGATTGTACCATTGCAATGAAGAAGGTGTTGTGGTACTTGTTCCGGTAAGAATCAAATAAGCCGGATTGCAAGGAATAATATATGGGCCGACAGGTAAAGTAACATTAGGCTTAACTGTATCTAACCTTACAGTAACGGAAGCTGTGCGCGTACATCCGGAGGTAAAGGACGTAACCGTTAGTACATATGTACCGGGTAAGTATTTTCCTGTTGAGTCGTTTTGCTGACTGCTTGTGTAACCTGCCGGTCCACTCCAACTGTAACCAACATTTGGTGAGAATGAATTTCCTAACAATGGCACTTTAGGAATAAAACAATTTAATGTATCATCAACTAAAGAAGCAATTGCGTTGGGACGTGGACGAACTGTTATGTTAATTGTTAATGTATCTGATTTCCCTCCACATGCAGATGTGGCAAAAACTCTCACTTTTCCGGATGTTGCACCTAAAGAAAAATTAAAATTAGCAGAATTAGACGTGCTTGCAGTAGAACCTCCTCCCCCTGTATACGACCACGAATACGATGTGGCGTATTTAAATGCCGGTACACTAAAAGTAAGCGCTGAGCCATCACAAATGGCAGTTGTGGCCGTTGCAATGGCAGTAGTGGATTTTAAAGGTGGTAAACAAATTCCTTCCATCGTCATAGTTTGCAAAGATTGTTTACGACTGTGGATATATAATTTATTTCGGAAATTATATAACCTGAATTCATCGTTTGATAAAGGTGAGCCTAAAGCAGAGACACTCCAACTCATAACAGAGTTATTTGTGAGATTAATTCCTTTAACAATAAAATTAGCGGCCGGATTTATAACGTTCCCATTTATGGTTGTAAATCTCCCTTGTGCAAATAAATAATTATCGTAAGCTTCGATTTGCTCTACAGAAGCGTCAAAAGATGGTGTACCGGAGAGAAGATTCCCCGATAAATCTAAACTTGCAAAATGATTACGAGAAATTGTTGTTGTTGTTGTAGTTGAAACTGAAGTAAAGCTTCCGGCAATATGAATTTTATTATTATAAATTTCAATATCCTTTATTGTATCATTTGTTCCATAAATCCAAGGAATAGTTTGTCCCGTAATTCTGTTGATGACCATTATGTTTTCTCCAATCAAATTACTAAACTGATCATAGCAATAGAAACCACCAACCAGATACAAGCGATTACCTAGGATTTTTGCATCTATAACAGAACCCTGAATGTAATCGTTTGTAAATGTTGTACAGCTTAAACTATTTAAACTAATGTTTGCGCCGGTGTTTGCATTGTACACATATAAACTGTTACAGTTGAATCCATCATCCATTATTGCGTATACTGTATCATTTTTTTGCGCTATGGCTGCTATTTTACTGGAACCTGAAGTATTAAATCCCCATGCCTGAGAAAAAGACGGAGCATTAAAACTTCGCATCGCGTATTCATCATTAACAGTTACCTTATTGTTTGCATAAACAAGATTTGGCGATAAATAACGAACTCCATAAGGGCCATAATAAGTATATGGAGTGTAAACAAAAGAGGTGTTCACATCTGCAAACGTTACGGCATTCCATTGGTTCGCCGGACCAACACCGCAATTGCATGAAGTTTGTAAATACAACCGTGAATTAACGGTATCTTCTGTTAATGCATTTATTTGTGAGGATGAATTATAAGAAGTTGTGTAACTATACACTGTAGTTGGCCCTAATATTTGCGCGTGAAAATTACACATGCACAAAATCAAAAAAAGGAATGAAACATATCTCGTTATCCTATTCATTTTTTTAACGGATAACGAAATTATAAAAAAAAGCCAATGTACATTGGCTTTAATAAAATATTTTATACCTCTAAACTGATTTAATATTGTTCTTCCTTATTAGGGAAATCTCTGCTCTTCACATCTTTAATGTATTGTGTGAACGCATTGGTCATACTATCATAAAGATTTAAGTAACGGCGTAAAAAGCGCGGACTAAATTCTTTAGTCATACCTAACATATCGTGCGTTACTAATACTTGTCCGTCGCAACCTCCACCCGCTCCTATTCCAATCACAGGAATGCTTAATTCTTTGGAAACCTTTTCGGCTAATGCTGCAGGAATTTTTTCCAATACTATGGCAAAGCAACCGTAATCCTGTAACAATTTTGCATCTTCAATTAAACGCTGAGCTTCTTCTTCTTCTTTGGCACGTACGGTATAGGTTCCGAATTTATAAATACTTTGAGGTGTTAAACCTAAATGCCCCATTACAGGAATACCTGCTGTTAAAATTCGTTCAATAGAATCTTTGATTTCTCTTCCACCTTCCAATTTAACCGCATGTGCACCGCTTTCCTTCATGATTTTAATTGCGGTATTCAAAGCTTCTTTCGAATTTCCTTGATAAGAACCAAAGGGTAAATCCACCACTACCAAAGCTCTATCGATAGCACGGATAACCGAGCTGGCGTGATAAATCATCTGATCCAATGTAATTGGCAAAGTTGTTTCATGTCCAGCCATTACATTACTCGCACTATCACCAACTAAAATAACGTCGATACCCGAGTGATCAATAATTTTAGCCATGGTATAATCATAGGCCGTTAACATGGCGATTTTTTCACCTTTGCGTTTCATTTCTTGCAACACATGGGTGGTTACTTTTTTGACTTCTTTGTGTACAGACATTATTGAAATTTATTTTACAAAGCTATTAATTATTTTCGGGCGGTATATAAAAACAAAACCCCTTCTATGATATGAGAAGGGGCTTTAAATGATTTTTAACGAAGATTAATACTGAGAGAAACCTTGACGATCGGTTACTTTGTGCTCGATTAATAAACCTACACATGCAGCATCCTGCGCTTTATGTTTATCTTGTTCAGTAGCTCCGGTTGGAACAGTAACTTCAATTATTAACTGACGGGTAGAAATACTCTGGAATTCGAATAATTGCGCATCTTCAGCAGATGAATTATCGAATAATAACTCCATAGTACGAGCGTCAAAAATTTTGTAGTTTACTTTATCTCCTAAAACTGTTTCGCAACAAACAGAGATACGGTAATCCATGCCCTTATAAATTACACAACGTAATTTATGCGACATACCCTGACTGAATAAACCGCTTTTACTTTGTGCGTTGTAAATCCATTTTTCGCCTTTAAGCGCCGGCATTACACACCATTTTTTGTGGAACTGTCCGCAAACACCAGCTTGAGAAAATGCTGAAGTGCTTAAAAACGTTACTAATATTAATGCTAAAATATTTTTCATGTGACTCACTAATTATTTTGTTAAGGTATAAGAGTTACGGATGGTTTTAATTTTTTCAACGATAGTTTTGTATTGAGCTTCGTTCATTACAAGTTGCTGTCCGCCTCCTAACATTTTTTTACCTTTCTCCTCTTTTGCTTCGGCTTTGATATCTTGTTGTTCGATTTTATTAAACTCCGCTAATAAACCTTCGAAATCGGCTTTAACAGAAGCTACACTAGGATCTGCTTCGTGTTTCTTTAAGAACTCAACTAAGTTCTCTAAAGTGTATTTTTGATCTGCTAAACGCTCGATAACCGGACTGTTAGCTTCATATTTCGCTAAGTTTGTACAGATGAATAAACTTTCAATCCAACCACCTGCAACAACCATCGCCAAAGTAGTTCCTTGTCCGCTATTATCTAAAGTTTCGAAAGACGAAAAATAAACGTCATCCGTAATTACCGCCAATGAATCTGAATTACCCACGTTTGATTCTAAACGCTTCATAATTTCAGGCTTAATAGCTGAAGAAACTCCGATTTGGTCGCCCATTTGCTTTACCGTTTTGAAATACTTCAATGCATCAGCACCGATTTCAAAAATACTGCAATAGCTTAAATCGCAACTATAGATACCGAAGTTTAAAGCTTTCAACTTATTATCGGTATAGTTTTTTGTATTATCAACTGAATTAAGGAAAGAAGTGTTTTTATTGTTTTTCCCGCCAACCATTTTAATGAAGGTCAGCATTTCACCCGGTGAAGGTACCTGGAAGAATGTTTCTGAAACCGGAGTATTGGTTTCTACATTCTCGGTTTTAGTTGAATCAACTCCGTGTTCAACATTTTCATCGTTATTATCACTGCCTCCGCAAGATGATAAAACTACGCCTGTTACAAGCGGTAAAACGTAATATCTGAATTTTTTCATCATTTCAAATTTACTAAAAATTAATTACCTTTTAATAATTTATTCACTAAATCAGCTGCCTCATACAATTGAATTGCTGAGTACACTTTTAAGCCTGATTGATCAATGATTTTCTTAGCTTCTTCGGCGTTTGTACCTTGTAAACGAACGATAATTGGCACATTAATGCTTCCCATGTTCTTGTAGGCATCAACGATACCTTGTGCAACACGGTCGCAACGTACAATTCCACCAAAAATGTTCACTAAAATTGCTTTTACATTCGGGTCACGTAAAATGATACGGAAGGCTTTCTCAACCCGTTCAGCATTTGCAGTTCCACCTACATCTAAGAAGTTAGCAGGCTCGCCACCTGATAATTTAATGATATCCATGGTAGCCATTGCCAAACCTGCACCATTCACCATACAACCAACGTTTCCGTCAAGTTTTACATAGTTTAATTCCGCATTTTTAGCTTCTACTTCAATCGGATCTTCTTCTGTAACATCACGCATTGCTTCATAATCCGGGTGACGGAATAAACCGTTACCGTCAAAAGTTACTTTAGAGTCAACTGCAATGATTTTATCATCTGAAGTTTTTAAAACCGGATTGATTTCGAATAATGAAGCATCGATACTTTCATAAGCTTTATAAAGAGCTGTTACGAACTTCACCATTTCCTTTAACGCATTTCCGCTTAAACCTAAGTTAAACGCAATTTTACGCGCTTGAAATGCTTGTAAACCGATACGAGGATCGATTTCCTCTTTCCAGATTTTATCAGGAGTTGTTTCAGCAACGTGCTCAATATCCATACCACCTTCGGTACTATACACAATGGTATTACGACCTTTTGCACGGTCTAATAATACACTCATGTAAAATTCCTTGGTTGGAGATGCGCCCGGATAATAAACATCCTGTGCTACTAAAACTTTATTTACTTTTTTACCCTCAGCTTTTGTTTGAGGTGTAATTAATTGCATTCCAATGATAGCAGTAGCTTTTTCTTTAACCTCATCAAGGTTTTTAGCTAATTTAACTCCACCGCCTTTACCACGCCCACCGGCATGAATTTGAGCTTTTACAACAACCCAATCGCTGTTATATTTTGCTTTTAATTCCTTAGCGGCCGCAACGGCTTGCTCAGGTGTGTCGGCAACAATTCCCTCTTGAATTGCTACGCCAAAGCTTTTAAGGATGCTTTTACCTTGGTACTCGTGAATGTTCATACGTTGTGTATTATAGCTCCCAAAAATAGGCTTTTTATGCAAACCGCAAGCGGCTTTGTAAGAAATTTGAATAAAAAAATGAGAATTTGTTCACAGCCTTAATCGGCCAAACTGTA
>CAYQDP010000025.1:0-14078 GCA_964416235.1 uncultured Flavobacteriaceae bacterium
AGGCTCGAATGTTAAAATATCTTGTTAATTATTAGGTGTATATAACTTGTGTACATGCTTATTTTTATTAATTTTATATAATAAATCTATATCCAAATGAAAAAAGTTTTACTCGTTCTTTTATCAATTTTAGTTGTTAATCAAATCAATGCTCAATCAATTCCAAATGGCGGATTTGAAAGTTGGGCGTCAACTACGTATGAAAATCCAAATGGTTTCCAAACATCAAATTATGAAATGAAGAATAGTATGCAGGTTGGAAACAACGCTGTTAAAACTACAGATGCTCAATCCGGAAATTATGCCATCAAATTAATTACAACTGCCGGAACAGGTACAGTGGTGAATTTCGCCTATATGGCCAATGGAAATCCGGGTGGAACGAGTGCTTCCGGAGGTATTCCGTATAATCAAAAACCAACCGGAATCAAATTCTACTACAAAAGCAATATTATTGGAACAGACACTGCGCTTTTTATGGCGCTTTTTAAGAAAAACGGAAGCTATGTAGGTCAGTATCTTTATAAGATTACTGCATCTCAGTCTAATTATACCTTATTTAATCCAACTTTCAGTCCTTCGCTAACCGTAGTTCCGGATACTGTAATCATAGCCGCCGCCTCAAGTAATGCGTTTATGAATTCAGGTTTTCAAGTTGGTAACTTTATTCAAATTGATAATATTTCTTTTACCGGTGTTGTTACGCAACCTGCTGGATTAAACGGAAGTTTTGAAAACTGGTATAGTTTGACTGCCACAAAATTAAATGGATGGTTTATGAGTGTATCAGGTTCTTTTCAAAGAACAACTGATGCTTATTCAGGTAACTATGCTTTAGAATTACAGAGTGTAGGGACATCATTTAATAATAGCCAAATCACACCGGGAAGAGCGCAAACCGGTACACCAACTCCTACTAATACCATAGGCGGACATCCATACACTAATCAAGTTGATACGCTTGTGTTTTATTATAAATACTTGCCTGCAACACCAATGGATAGTGCACGGATCAGTGTATCTTTCAAGAAAAACGGGATTAACGTTGGCGGTTATGCTAATTTAATTGGAATTTCGGCTTCCTATAAAAAGGTTTCCATTCCACATAACATCGGATCTCCAATAGATTCAGTTATGATTTCAATAGAATCATCAAAATGGCCAATGCAAGCAGCATATATTGGTTCCGATTTAAAAATTGACAACTTATATTTTGCATCTCAACGTATTCCTATTTCAAATTGTATAGTTCCTTTAACAGGTTGCGTTGGAGAGCCGGTTCAATTGACAGACATATCAGCGAACATGCCTAATGCTTGGGGATGGATTATGCCGGGCGGTACTCCGGGTAGTTCAACATCACAACATCCAACTGTTATTTATAATACTCCAGGAACAAAAACCATTACAATGATTTCGAGTAATCAATATGGTTCTGGTATGCCAATTTCAAAAACAATCACTATTAATCCTGTTCCAAACGTTAGCGTAACGTCAACCATTACTGCCTGTGGAGGAAGTAATATCGTGTTAACAGCTAGCGGTGCAACAACCTATACTTGGAGCTTTGGTGCAACTACTGCAACTATCGCAGCTTCACCAAGCGTAACTACAGTTTATACTGTAACCGGAGCATCTAACGGTTGTACCAATACTGCAGTTGGTGTGGCTTGGGTTCCGCAAACACCAAAGCCGGATATTTGTATGGTTACTGTGGATAGTTTAAATCAATACAATGAAATTTATTGGGATAAAACACAATATCCTAATTTGGATTCAATGATTGTTTATCGCGAGGTTATTTCAAATACGTACAAGAGAATTGGTGCGGTTTCAAAAAACGCATTAAGTATGTTGGTAGATACGGCGCGTAGCGTTGGTCCATCAAATGGCGACCCAAATATCTCAACATATCGTTATAAAATTCAGGTACGTGATACTTGCGGTAATTACGGTCCAAAAAGTAATTGGCATAACACTGTTTATTTTACACATTCAGGAAGTACATTCATTTGGACCAACAACTACATGATTGAAGGACCAACTAATCCGGTACAAACTTACAGCTTATTAGTTTGTGTTAATCCAACTGTATCTACTACCTATTCATTAGTTGGAACAACCACAGGTAATCAGAGCACTTTAAACGATCCTTTCTATCATTTGTATTCTGCAACGGCTGATTGGAGAGTTGAGGCTGATTTAGGTTATGTTTGTACAGCTACACAAAAAGTTATGGCAAGTAAATCAGCCACTCGTTCTCGCAGCAATATCCAAAACAATAGAATGATTGGAATTAAAGAAAATAATTTAGCGCAAATCAATGTTTATCCAAATCCAACAAAAGACTTTGTCATGGTTCAATTAACGCCTTCGACTGATATTGTTAATGTGGAAATTCATAATATGTTAGGACAAGCTGTAATGACGGATAAAATTGATGCAGGTACAGGAATAAAAGCGATTAATCTGACTGAATTAGCTACAGGTGTTTATACACTACGTTTAAGTGGGACAAATGCATCGAAAGTAATTAAGTTGGTGAAGGAAAAATAAACTCAGTTTACTTTTTTAAAAGCCCCTTTATGGGGCTTTTTTTATTTCATAATATCCGCAAAAAAATCAGCGAAAGATTAGTAAATTTGCAACATGCCCAAAAAAATCACCATAGCTATTGATGGTTACTCCAGCTGCGGAAAAAGCACAATCGCAAAAGCTTTGGCTCAACGATTAAATTATTCATACATCGATACAGGTGCTATGTATAGGGCTGTAACATTATACGCACTTCGTAATGGATTTATTGATATCAAAAGAAACATTGATAATGACTCGTTGATTAAAGCATTAAAGAAAATAAAGGTTGATTTTAAATTTAATACCCAATCGAAGGTTTCTGAAACTTTTTTAAATGATGAAAATGTAGAACATGATATCCGTACCATGGAAGTTTCAGATAATGTGAGTAAGGTGAGTACGATTCATGAGGTTCGGGAAAAAATGGTAGCACTTCAGCGTGAAATGGGAAAGAACAAAGGAGTAATTCTCGATGGTCGCGATATTGGCACGAATGTTTTTCCGGATGCAGAATTGAAATTATTTATGACCGCAGATAATGACATTCGTGCTCAAAGACGTTTGGATGAATACTCCAGTAAAGGACAGTATTTTACTTTGGAAGAAGTAAAATTAAATTTATATAAACGCGATTACGAAGATACCCATCGCAAAGAAAATCCTCTTACAAAAGCTAAAGACGCAATTGTATTGGATAATACAGATTTGAATAAAGAGCAGCAGTTAGAGTTTGTTTTGAAGTTGATTGCTGATATGCAATTAACAAAGGATGTTGCGGTATAATTAGTCAATTACCATTTTCCCTTGTTTTATCGTTTTTTCGTTTTGTTGTATGGAGTACAAATAAACACCTCTTGCTATTTCTGTTTTTATTTCTGTGTTGCCACGTTGAATCATTTCACGATATACAATTTGTCCGATTAAGTTGTATAATACAAATTCAGCTTCATCAATCGTTGAGCTTACATTAAAACTTCCGTTATTGGGATTTGGATAAACAGCTTGATTCCATTCATTATCAATAACAGATGCAATGCCTGTACAAGCCGACACACTTTGTGTAAGTACTGAGGTGTTTGTGCATCCGCTTGTGTCTGTTCCAATAACGGTATATGATGTGGTTACACTCGGAGAAATCGCAATAACTGAACCGGTCGCGCTTGTATTCCACGCATATGTATTAGCGCCGTTAGCAGTAAGATTAACTGTTGATCCTGCACAAATCAATGGATTATCTGTTGAGATAGTAACAGTTGGAGTAATGTTTACGGTTACATTTACAGGAAGGCTATTGGCACAACCTGTAACTGAAGCAACATAAATATAAGTAGTTTGACTTCCAATAGCATTAAGCGTAGGAGTAATAAGTACACTTCCTGTACCAATTGTTGTAGTACTCGATAACAATGACCATTGCACAGGATTTATAGTAGAAGTGCTGCCGACCGTTAGTGTAGTTGTATTACCATTACAGATCACGGCATTAGCGGTTGAAGTTAAATTCACAGGTGAGCAATCAGGTATGAAGCGCCATAAATCATTCATGTTATTAGGAGCATTTCCAAGCGCCCCAAATCCTAAACCGCCAAATAGCCACATAGCACCATTAGAGGTTGGCCAATATGTGTTATAATAACGGGCACCCGGTGTTGTAAAAGGAGCCGGAACGGTCATTGTTCCATATATTCCATTACTGTTTGTTGCATTCATGCCATGAACCCAGGTCCACTCATTTGTATAGGTATTATACATGAATAAATCATTCAATCTTCCCGGTACAACGGCTGTAGCGTACCCTGTTCCGCCAAATAACCAGAGATTACCAAATTGATCAGTCCAACCCGCTGAAGAAAATCTGCCTCCGGGGATATTTGTCGTAGAAGGAAAATTGAGTGAACCGTAATTCCCTTGTTGGTTAACAATTGTACTTCCTCCCATCCAGGTCCAATTACCACTTGCTGTATTGAATTTCCAAAAATCATTGAGATGGCCTTGCGGTGAGGCGGCAGCAAATCCTCCGCCTCCAAACAACCAAAGGTTCCCACTTTTATCACTCCATAGCATCGGAAATTCTCTTCCGCCCGGAATGTTGGTAGATGAAGTTACGCTCAAGGTTCCATAATTACCAAATTGATTTAATTGATTGGTTCCGCTTATCCAGGTCCATTGATTGCTTGCAATATTATATCTCCACAAATCATTTAAATTACCTGTAGAAGCACTTGGACCGTTACCGTAGCCGCCGAACAGCCACAAGTTTCCGCTCGCATCAGTCGCAGCTCCTGAACCGTGTCGCGCACCCGGGACGTTGGAAGGAGAAGCCACTCCTTTGGTTCCGTACACACCGGGATCATCCGTAAAATTAGCGCCGTGCATCCAGGTCCATTCATTCGTAGTTGGATTGTATCTCCATAAATCATTTAATACACTAATACTTCCTACAGCAGGAAATCCATCTCCCCCAAACATCCAGAAATTACCGGTCGCATCTGTCCAATACATCATGAATTCACGCGCACCAGGAATATTTGTTGTGGAAGGCACTCCTTTGGTTCCATATACCCCGTTTTGATTGGGTAAATTACTTCCGCCTATCCAAGTCCACTCTCCAGTACTTACAGTGTATTTCCATAAGTCGTTTAACCAGCATAAGACAGTATTGGTTGTTACACCTTCTCCACCGAACAGCCATAAGTCTCCATTTGTATCTACCCACGTTGCGGCACCATGGCGTGACCCCGGATTATTAGTTGGTGAGGAAACTCCTTTTATACCATATTTACCGGGTTGAGTTAATGTATCAGTACCTTTCATCCACGTCCATTCCTGCGCATTAGTGTTGAGTGAAATGGTTATAATAGAAAATAGTAATACGAGTTTTTTCATTTGAATAAATGCTTTATCCAAATTTAGTAAAAATGAGAAAATATACAAGTGGGCTTATAAATGAATTGTAGAGAACATGGAGCTTACAAATAGCCCTGCGGTTTCTGTTCTTAGTCGGGTATTTCCTAAGGAAAGCTCAGAGAATCCTTCGTTTTTAGCTAGTTTAACTTCTTCGGATGTGAAATCACCTTCCGGACCAACAAGAACTAGGCTTTTTCTGTTTTTTAATTCAAAATCTTTAAGTGTTTTTTTGTGACTCTCTTCGCAATGCGCGATGAATTTTAAATCCGCATTAACTTTAATTATATCATTGAAATTTGTCAAGCCATTAATTTTAGGAATATAAGCTTGTAAACTTTGTTTGGCAGCACTCTCTGCAATTTTAATCAGGCGATCTTCTTTAATAACTGTGCGCTCCGAATTTTTACACCGCACAAATGTAATTTCATCAATACCCATTTCAACAGCCTTTTCCACCATCCATTCCATACGATCAATGTTTTTAGTAGGAGCAATGGCAAGGTGTAAATAATACGGATGTTTGATTTGTTGCTTTGGACCTGCAATAATATTTACGATGCATTTTTTTTCATTCACAACAGATAGTGTTCCCTCATAAAAACTACCTACACCATCAATGAGGTGAATTGTTTCTCCGGCTTTCATGCGAAGAACTTTTGTGCAATGCCAGGATTCTTCAGCAGTTAGTTCCGCAGTTTGATTATAGATATTAGCAATGAAGATATTCATCATTACAAATTTATGTTTTTATAATCATATTTTGTTATTTTTGATAGAGTATTAAAATAGGGAATGGGATTAGTCTCGAAAATATCTCAGTTAACACATTTAAGTGAAGAAGCGGCGCAATGGCTCGAACAGAACCTTGTAGAAATGTCATTTAAGAAAAATGAAGAAGTTTTGCGGTCGGGCAAAGTGTGTAATCATTTGTATTTTATCAAGTCGGGAATGATGTGCGGATATTACCTTTTGGAAAGCAAGGAGATTTGCAATTGGTTGGCGGTTGAAGGTGATTTTGGTACCAGCTATTACAGTTTTATTTCCCGTGAACCTTCCTATGAATTTATTCAGAGCATTGAGGAAACAACAGTGCAAGCAATCAGTTTCGAACATATAAATGAACTCTATAATTTATTTCCTGAAACTGAAAGAGCAGGGCGGTTAATTTTAGAGGAGTATTATTCTCGATTGGAAGAACGTGTGATCTCAGTTCAATTTAAATCTGCAAAAGAACGTTATCAAACTTTATTTAAAACCCGCCCCGAATTAATTAAGCGTGCGCCATTAGGCAGAATTGCTTCTTACTTGGGAATTACTCAGGAAACTTTAAGTAGGATAAGAGCCGAAGTTTAATTTCTAAATTATTTAACAATTAAAATTTATTGCTCTAATTCTATTTGATTATTTTAAAGCATTATTATGTTATGGAGAAAAAATTTATAACCGTAAGTGCGAGTATTAATGCGCCCTTACAAACTGTGTGGTGTATGCGCACCGAACCAAAGCATATTGTTAATTGGAATTTCGCCTCTGATGATTGGCATTCGCCAAAGGCAGAAATAGAATTAAGAGTAGGAGGTAAGTTCTGTGTGGCCATGGCTGCCAAAGATGGTAGCTTTGCCTTTGATTTTTCAGGAACCTATACCAAAGTTGAATATTATAAAGGCTTTGATTACACGATGGATGATGGTCGAACTTCATCTGTAGTATTTACAGAGAAAAATGGCGCCACCATCATGAGTGAAACTTTTGAAGCAGAAGGAACTAATCCTGTCGAAATGCAGGAACAAGGTTGGCAGAGTATATTGAATAATTTTAAAAAATATGTTGAAGCTAATAAGAACTTAAAATTGCATTTTAATGTTCTAATAAATGCTTCAGCTGAAAAAACGTTTAGTACTATGCTTAATAAAGAAGGGTATGAAGCTTGGACAAAAGCGTTTAATCCAACATCACATTTTAAAGGTAATTGGTCGCAAGGTTCTAAAATTTTATTTATTGGTCAGGATGAGAATGGAAATGTTGGAGGAATGGTTAGTCGCATTCGTCAGAATATAAAAAATCAACATTTAAGTATTGAGCACTTGGGTATGGTGCAGGGCGACAAAGAAATTATGGATGGTCCAGCTGTTGAACCATGGAAGGGTGGACTTGAGAATTATACTTTTATTAATGAAGCAAACGGAACGCGTGTTTATGTTGATATGGATTCGAATGAAGATTTTAAATCTTACTTTGAAGAAACATGGCCAAAGGCGTTAAGCTTACTGAAAGAGATTTGCGAAAGATAAAAGCATTAAATTAAAAAGGGAAGCATTGCTTCCCTTTTTTTATAGAATTAGTTCTCGACTTCGCTCGAACTGAGAATTACTTCAAACTTCCAATCATATCTTCAGGACGAACCCACTGATCGAATTGTTCGTTTGTTAAGTATCCTAATTCGATGGCTGCTTCACGTAAAGTTTTATTTCCTTTATGCGCAGTCTTTGCAATCTTCGCTGCTTTTTCGTATCCTATGTGAGTATTTAAAGCAGTTACCAACATTAATGAATTTTCCAGATGTTTTTTAATCTCCGGCAGGTTTGCTTCAATACCATCAGCACATTTTTCAGTAAAGCTTACACAAGCATCACCAATTAAACGTGCGCTTTGTAAAACGTTAGCGGCAATTAAAGGTTTAAATACATTTAATTCAAAATGTCCCATGCTTCCGCCAACACTAACTGCTACATCGTTTCCTATTACCTGCGCGCATACCATCGTTAAAGCTTCCGGTTGTGTAGGATTTACTTTACCCGGCATAATTGAAGAACCCGGTTCATTATCAGGAATAACGATTTCACCAATGCCGCAACGAGGTCCGGATGATAACATACGAATGTCATTTGCAACTTTCATTAAAGCAACAGCACTTCGTTTTAAAGCACCACTTAGTTCAACCATTGCATCATGTGCAGCTAGCGCTTCAAATTTATTAGGCGCTGTAACAAAAGGTAATTTTGTTAACTCAGCGATTTTCTTGGCTACTAATACATCGTATCCCTTCGGGGTATTTAATCCGGTACCAACAGCTGTTCCGCCTAATGCTAATTCCTTCACTGCCTCCAATGCATTTTTTAATGCACGGATGCTCATGTTGATTTGCTGTACGTACCCGCTAAATTCTTGTCCTAATGAAAGTGGAGTAGCGTCCATGAAATGCGTACGACCTGTTTTAATAATGCTTTCAAATGCTTTTGCTTTCTTTTGTAAGCTATCACGTAAACGCTCCATTCCGGGAATGGTAATTTCTACTACTTGTTTGTATGCCGCAATATGCATAGCGGTCGGATAAGTATCATTACTGCTTTGTGATTTATTTACATCATCATTCGGATGTAAAATTTTCGGTTCATCCGTTAATTGTCCGCCATTCATAACATGTGCACGGTAAGCAATTACTTCATTCGCGTTCATATTGCTTTGCGTACCCGAACCGGTTTGCCAAATCACCAATGGAAATTGCTCATCTAATTTTCCTGCGATGATTTCATCACAAGCTTTTGATATCAATTCGCATTTTTCTTTGCTTAATACACCTAATTCATGATTCGCCAAAGCTGCAGCTTTCTTTAAATAACCAAAAGCGTAAATAACTTCTTTTGGCATGCTGGCCTCAGGACCAATTTTAAAATTGTTACGGCTGCGTTCTGTTTGCGCACCCCAATATACATGTGCCGGTACTTTTACCTCGCCCATGGTGTCTTTTTCTATTCTATAATCCATAGTTGCTGTTTTCATAATTGTAATCTTTTCAATGGGTGAATTTACTGTTTTTTTGATACAAAAATCAGGAGTTTTATCAGTACTTATAGTCGCTATTTTCGTTTTAGTAATTTAAACTTTTCATTTTCAAAGCTTAACTCAAAATCTTTAGGAATGGTTGAAAAGTAAGTTTTGGTTGAATCGTCAGTTATTTCGCTGCATAATAAAACGTAATCAGGTTTTAATGTGTTTAATTCCATTTGTATTTCAGCTTGCGTAGCTAATTCAGTATTCACATAGGTTTTTCTTCCTGTAAAATAGGTTAGAGCGCGTGGTTTAGCGAATAGTATGCTTTCGTTTTTACCGCTATTCTTTTCTATAAAACCAAATGTTTCATTTGCTTCTTTGGAGTAAGGCCCCGGAATTTCGTTTTTTGAGAAGAGAACTTTAGTCGCATTTTGCTTGTAACAGAATAACACGAGTAAGCCTAAACTAAACACGATGTATTGTTTGTATGGAATGATCACCAAAACGATAAACAAAGCATAGGTAGCAAAAAATAGAATGAGTGGGATTATGGGAATTAATAAACGGAATCCCGTGTCAGAATACTGGTGGATTAAAATTGAGGCAACATAACCTAATAGAAAAAATAACAGTATTTCAGGTTTACGGCTATCGGGTTTAAAAACGAATAATAAAACGCCAACAAGTGAAGTAAATACAATTCCGTAAGAAACTACATAATTCAAAAAGCCTTCATCAAAACAGGAGAAAAAGTACTTTAAAACAGCATAGTTGTAGTTGGCATTAACAGAAATTCGTTCGAAAAAGGAAATTACTTTTGGATTGTCGTAATACGTGATTTTTTGTGGAAAGATGAGATAAAACAAAGCATGAAAAACCATGAAGGAAATAAGAATCCAAGTTTGCTGAATAAGATAGGTTTTGTCTTTTTTATGATTCTTGACATATTTTACGGCTAATTTAAAACCAATCTCGGCTAATAGCGCTAAGAATAAAATCCATCCTACATAACGGGTATTTACTGCATAAGCAAGTACAAGTCCGCATAAAATTAACATCCATTTCTTTTTAATATCACTTAAATACAACACGAAAAATAACATTACCAAAGCGGCAAATGGCAAATCACTTAACACTTCGTTTTTAAAACTCAAACAAAGCGGATTATAAACGATGACTAATGAGAGTATGAGAGCAGGACTAAAATGAAACCATTTGTTTAATAAGAGAAAACTGAAATAACCAATGCAAAGCAAAAAAAATGACATTAAAATGTTTAACCATGAAATATCACTTGATGTTAACGCAATAATAAGTGGTAATCCCGGAGGATAACAGTTTGGTCCCAAAATATAATTGGCGTTTTCTACAAAACCGCTTTTGTTAATGGGGTCTCCACCGGAAATATTTTTTGCTTCCAATAAATATTGAGCGAAATCATCTCCCCAATCATGCGAGGATTTAATATTTAAAAACAAAAGCGGTAACAGACAAACTATTACCGCCGTATGTTTTAAAAATAATTTCATTAATAATTCAAAAGAGTATGAATGGCAGCTGCTACTTTTTCTGCATTAGGAAGCATTGTGCGTTCTAATGTTGAGTTAAGCGGAATTGCAGGTAAATTTTCAGAACCGATCACTTTAACAGGCGCATCTAAATATTCAAAACAATTTTCACTAATACGTGCTGCAATACTTTGCGCGAAGCCATTAAACACAGGCTCCTCAGTTAACACCATACAGCGTCCGTTTTTACGCACACTCTCAAAAATCATTTGTTCGTCAACCGGGAAGATGGTTCTCAAATCAACAATTTCAACTTGTCCATTAAAGTTTTTGGCCGCATTTTTCGCCCAATAAACTCCCATGCCATAGGTTATAACGGTTATCGCCTTACCCTTTTCTGCTAATTCATTGTCGGATTCCTGAACATACCTGCCTTTACCAAACGGAATAACATAATCCTCATCCGGCTCAATGGTTTTCGCATCTTCAGTCCCTTTAATTTTACTCCAGTATAACCCCTTATGTTCAAGCATAACCACCGGATTTGGGTCGTAATAGGCAGCTTTTAATAAACCTTTTAAGTCTGCACCGGTACTTGGGTACGCGATTTTTATCCCGCGAATATTAGCCAAAACACTTTCAACTGAACTTGAATGGTACGGACCCCCGCTGCCATACGCTCCAATAGGAACGCGTAAAATCATACTCACCGGCCATTTTCCGTTCGTTAAATAACAAGAACGTGCAACTTCAGTAAACAATTGATTTAAGCCCGGCCAGATATAATCAGCAAACTGAACTTCAACAATTGGTTTTAATCCAACTGCACTCATTCCAACCGTTGAACCAACAATAAACGCTTCCTGAATAGGGGTATTAAATACGCGATGATCTCCGAACTGTTGAGCTAAAGTAGCGGCTTCACGAAATACACCACCAAGTCGGGCACCAACATCTTGTCCGTATAACAAACATTCAGGATGTTTAGCCATCAATTCACGAATTGCAAATAATGCGCTATCTACCATAACGGTTTTCTCCTTGCCTACAGGTTCACGTTGTCCTTTTTCTTCTGTTATTGGAGTGGGAGCAAATTCATGTAATAATAAATCTTCCGGTTGCGGATCTTCGGCAGCTAATGCTTTATGGTAATCTGCTTCTACAAGTAAACGTGCTTCTGTTTCGACTTTGCGTAAATCTTGTTCGTCAACACCTGCCACCAACAATTGATTTCTTAAACGGGGAAGTGGGTCGCGTTTAGCCGCTTCTTCCAAATCATCACGATACCATTCTTTACGTACACCTGATGTGTGGTGATTCAATAGAGGAACTTTAGCGTGAATAAGCATTGGTCTGCGCTCTTTACGAATAATTTCTAAACATTCTTTTACTGCAGAGAAACATTGTGAGAAGTCAGTTCCATCAATAGTACGTGTTTCTAATCCTTTAAATCCTTTAGCATAATCGGTGATATCCTGCGCACGAATTTCTTTAGCATTAGCAGAAATATCCCATTCATTATCCTGAACAAAATATAAAATCGGTAATTTTTTTAATACCGCCATTTGAAAGGCTTCCGCAATCTCACCCTCTGTACAAGAGGCGTCACCTAAAGAACAAACAGCTAATGGGTTCTGTCCTTTATAGTCTTTGGCCATTTTGTTTTTCTCTAAGTATTGCAATCCCATCGCAATTCCTGTTGTTGGAATAGCTTGCATACCGGTTGCGCTTGATTGATGCGGAATTTTCGGCATGTTATCACGACGCAAGCTAGGATGTGAGTAATAGGTTCTTCCTCCCGAAAAAGGATCATCGCGTTTTGCCAATAGCTGAAGCATTAACTCATAAGGCTCCATGCCAATAGCTAGTAAAATACTATCATCGCGGTAATACGCACTTAAAAAATCTTGAGGCAATAATTGTAAACCTAATGCAATTTGCACAGCTTCATGTCCGCGCGAAGTTGCATGCACATATTTTGCCGTGATTTCTTTATTAGCTTCGTAAAGTTCGCTTAGGCTTTTTGCGGTGCACATAAGCTTGTAAGCCTTAAATAAAATATCTGTGGTAATTTTTGTTTTCACAGTGGGTGATTCGAGGATGGTTGCCATTGTTAATATACAAGCCTTAAATATAGGAAATTATTTACTTTTTACATTTTCTTTAAAAGTGATTTTTTGATGCGAAATATCTCATTTGTTAACAATGCGCTGTATAAAATAAGCCTTCTAGGGCTGTGTAAGGCGCTCATTTATAAAATAACTTCAAAATGTGCTAAAGACTCTCAAAATAGGATTCGTTTTTGGAATGCTTGTATTACTTTTTTCCTGTCATTCCAAACGCAAATCTACAAGCTCCAACAATACAAAAACAAACACCGATAAGCCGGTTTCTTCCTCTAAAATGAAAAATGTGGCAAATATTTTGGGAGTTAAGGAATCAGAAATAAAAGATGAGAATTTATATAAGTTTATTGCGGCTTGGTATGGTACCCCTTACAAATATGGAGGCTGTGACATAAAGGGGACGGATTGCTCTTGCCTCACAATTAATTTATATCAAAAAGTATATAAAAAAAGTTTGCCTCGTACCGCTGATGAAATGGTGAAATTGTGTGATAAACTAAGTTCATCAAAGGTAGAGGAAGGCGATATGGTGTTTTTTAAAATAGAGAGTAAGCAAGTTACTCATGTTGGTGTTTATTTGAAAAATAACAAATTCATACATGCTTCAACAAAAAAGGGAGTGATGATTAGTGATTTGAATGAACCTTATTTCAAAAAATATTTTTACACATTTGGGAGGTTAAAATAATTTGGAAGGACTACAACTGAAAATATTCACACGTTTGAAATTGATTAAGTCGGTATTGGCTTTAGGTTTATTGTTCTCTATTTTGTTTTCACACAATTTGTGGGCCGGACAAAGATGGTTTCCTACTTGTGCTTTTATTGAGGGTTTTTATATAGGACCTCCATACGATTATGTTTTATTGGGCGTTGAGATTGTTTTATTGCTTTTATTGTTAATTGCCCCTCAAACCCGATTGTATATTTTTTTAATATTGGTTTTACACACTTTTTGGATTTTGCTCGATCAAAATCGTTTGCAGCCCTGGTTTTTTATTTACACAGCCATGTTGCTCGTGTTGTTTTTCTATAACTGGAGAATTGACAACGTCAATAATTATTATTCCTTTTTCATCATTCTACAATTGTGTTTAGCTGCTGTGTATGTATATAGTGGTTTGCAAAAACTTAATCCGGGATTCATTGAAGAGACATACCCTTGGTTTATAAAACCTTTAAAAGTTAT
>CAYQDP010000026.1:0-13966 GCA_964416235.1 uncultured Flavobacteriaceae bacterium
AGGCAAAGTCCTTTCGAGAGCCATAATTTGTCGAAGCAAAATACCTAATAATTGGCTCGACTACTTTAATCGCAGCAGTCAGTCTATAAAGACTAAACTCTTTTCAAATGTAACTGAAGCTAGAATGTGGTTGAAAACAATTAATAAAAAAGTAATCATCTAAAAACAATACCATGAAATCATTTCCAGCAAAAACCATAACTATTACTTTAATAAGCTCTTTATTTTTGTTTGCATTAATGCTAACTGTACCTGAAAATGATTTTGCGCAAAATGTCAAAAATTATTTTAAGAAGCATGAAATTCTCTCAACAATTATATACGCTGCAATTATTGTTGTGAGTTTCAATCTACTGATATTTTTAATTGGTGGATTAGCTAATAAAAAAGAAATTAACAGCAAATATTTGAAACAAGTTAAACGCAATTATCAAAATAACAGAAGGAGAAGATTAGAAAGCAGATACATAAATACTCTTTCAAGGTATAAATAATTCATGGCTGCTTGTTTGACAACTAATCGTGATGTTGTGTGCAGCAAAAAGCCCCGGAAATTTCCGGGGCTTTTAATTAAGCTGTCATTGCTTTTGAAACACGTTTTCTTTCGTTCTCGTCTAATATAATTTTGCGCATGCGAATGTGATTTGGAGTAATCTCTACATATTCATCTGCCTGAATATATTCCATTGCTTCTTCTAAGCTGAAACGTACTTTAGGCGCAATACGCATTTTCTCATCAGTACCACTTGCACGCATGTTTGTTAATTTCTTCTCGCCACATAAGTTAATTACTAAGTCATCCGGACGAATGTGCTCACCAACAACCATACCCGGATAAATTTCCTCACCCGGATCAATAAAGAAACGTCCTCTGTCTTGTAATTTATCCATACTGTATGCAACAGATGTTCCTTTTTCCTTACTCAACAATACTCCTGCAATACGATTAGGAATTGGGCCTTTCCATGGTTCAAACGCCTTAAAGCGGTGCGCCATGATAGCTTCTCCGGCTGTAGCCGTTAAAATATTATTACGTAATCCTATAATACCACGAGAAGGAATTGAAAACTCAATATGAATCAAATCACCTTTTGGCTCCATGATTAACATATCACCTTTACGTTGGGTTACTAAGTCGATTACCTTACTAGATGATTCTTGAGGAACATCTATTGTTAACACCTCAACAGGTTCGTGTTTTACGCCATCAATTTCTTTAATGATTACTTGTGGCTGACCAACTTGTAACTCATATCCTTCGCGACGCATAGTTTCAATTAATACAGATAAGTGAAGAATACCGCGACCATAAACTAAATAAGAATCAGGAGAACCCGTTTCTTCAATACGCATTGCCAAATTCTTCTCTAACTCTTTATATAAACGATCACGTAAGTGACGAGAGGTTACATATTTTCCATCTTTACCAAAAAATGGTGACGTGTTAATTGTAAACAACATGCTCATAGTTGGCTCATCGATGGTGATGTTTGGTAGAGCTTCCGGATTTTCAAAATCGGCAACTGTATCACCAATTTCAAAACCTTCAATTCCTGTAAAAGCACAAATATCTCCTGCCTGTACTTCCTGAACTTTCACTTTTCCTAAACCATCAAACACAAATAATTCTTTTACACGTGATTTTTGAATGGTGCCATTGCGCTTCACAACACTTACCGGCATGTTTTCCTTAATGGTGCCGCGATAAACGCGCCCAATAGCAATACGTCCGATAAAGGATGAATAATCTAAAGATGTAATTTGAATTTGTAAAGTTCCTTCGCGTTTTGGTGCTTCCGGAATTTTATCTAAAATAACATCTAACAAATATGTGATGTCTTCTTTAGGCGTTTTATAATCCGGACCCATCCAACCTTGTTTTGATGATCCATAAACAGTTGGAAAGTCTAATTGATCTTCTGTTGCATCGAGGTTAAAAAATAAATCAAAAACTGCATCATGTACTTCATCCGGACGGCAATTTGGTTTATCTACTTTATTAATAACCAAAATAGCCTTTTTACCCGCAGCAATCGCCTTTTGTGTTACGAAGCGTGTTTGAGGCATTGGCCCTTCAAAAGCATCCACTAATAAAATTACACCGTCTGCCATGTTCATCACACGTTCAACTTCTCCTCCAAAATCGGCGTGACCCGGGGTATCAATGATGTTAATTTTTGTTCCTTTGTAAACAACAGAAACGTTTTTTGCTAAAATGGTAATACCACGTTCGCGTTCTAAGTCGTTATTATCTAAAATAAGTTCACCTGTTTCCTGATTATCTCGGAATAATTTACAGGTGTGTAAAATTTTGTCAACCAAAGTAGTTTTACCGTGGTCAACGTGAGCAATAATTGCGATGTTCTTAATACTTGACATGTACTGATTTTAAGGGCGCAAAGATACATTAATTATCCTGTTAAATCAATAATTTATACACATAATTGCTTTTATTTTAAATATTTAGGTGCTTTTTGCAGTAAATTTGCATCATATTTAGTTTATGGAACTTGCATACAGGGAATACGGAACAGGCACGCCTTTAATTATTTTGCATGGTTTATTCGGACAAAGCGACAATTGGAATACGCTAGCCAAACGCTTTGGAGAGCAAGGATTCAGAGTGTTTACCATTGATCAACGCAATCATGGTTTATCAGCACACAGTGATGTTTGGGATTACCAAAGTATGGCTGAGGACTTAAATGAATTTATTCAACAACATCAATTAGAGAATCCAATATTACTTGGCCATAGCATGGGCGGAAAAACCGTGATGTTTTTTGAGTTAATGTACAGCGGTGTAGCTCAAAAAATAATTGTTGCCGATATAGCGCCTCGCGCTTATGAACCGCATCACGATGCAGTATTAAAAGCTCTGCATAGCGTAAAATTTGATGTAATTAAAACAAGAAAAGAAGCAGAATCTGTATTAAGCGAGCACATTGATGATTTTGGCACAAAACAGTTTTTACTCAAAAATATTTATTGGCGTGATTCGGAAAATAACTTAATGGACTGGCGTTTTAACCTAAAAACAATAAGTAAAGAATACGACAACATTAGTGCGGCAATCCCTGAAGGATTCAGTGAGGTAAAAACACTTTTTATTAAAGGTCAAAAATCAAATTACATTACTGAAAAAGATTTAACTGATATTAAATCTCACTTTCCAAATTATGAATTAAAAGAAATTAGCGGTGCCGGACATTGGGTACACGCCGAAAAACCAAATGAGTTTTTTGAAATCGTAATTAGTTTTATAAAAGCTTAAGCTCTTTCAGTAAATCTGCTATTTCTTTGTTTTTCTCCAATAGAAACGCATTGATTCCGCACTCTCCGGCGCCTTTAACGTGTTGCGAAGAATCATCTATAAAAATTGTTTCAGAAGCTTTTAAATGATTATCGCGTAAAACATGTTCGAAAATTTCAGCATCCGGCTTACGCATTCCAATTCTACAAGAGTAATAAACCTTATCAAAATAATCATTAAAGTTTTTTATACCGTAATTATTTTCTAATTCCCTTTCAAAAGCCTCAATGTGTGGCTCACAAGTGTTACTTAAGAGATACGTATTGTAGTTATGCTTCATAGTTACCAATGTATCCAAACGATGTTCCGGCACATCCAGTAACATAGCATTCCATGCCTTCAATAATTTATCGTGAGAACCATCAAATTGAATTTGCTTAGCAATTCCTGTAAAAAAGTCTCTTTCCGAAATTTCGCCTTTATCAATGGCGTTAAACAAATCGGTTTGTTGCTTTTGAGTATAAATTTGTTCGAAAGGAATTTTGCTCAGCTTATTAAATTCAGCAATGGTTTTGTTTACATCAAGGTTAATTATCACCCCTCCCAAATCAAAAATCACGTTTTTAATCCCTTGCATAAATAATTTGTAATATCTTTACAAATATCTATTTTTGCAATCCGTTTCGCAAGAAACTATTCAAAAAACCGGAAATTCGCTCCTATAGCTCAGCCGGTTAGAGCATCAGACTCATAATCTGAGGGTCCCTGGTTCGAGCCCAGGTGGGAGCACCAAGAAAAGTAAGCCTGATTTTCTAATCAGGCTTTTTCATTTACAGACGTATTAACAATTGTCACTTCTCTATTTCATTAATTTACTATATTTATTCAATACAAATTCGATGCAAAAAACATACGATGTAGTGATAATGGGTGGTGGGCTTGCAGGCCTTTGCTTATCCATTCAGTTGAAAAAATCCAAACCCGATATCAATATTTTGGTATTGGAAAAACGTGAAACGGAAGCGCCAAAAGCTGCGCATAAAGTTGGTGAATCAACAGTTGAGTTGGGAAGTTATTATTTACGTGAGGTACTTGGCCTAAAAGAATATTTAGAGAGAGAAGAATTACCAAAACATGGGCTACGCTTTTTCTTTCCATCCCATAATAAATCAGATATTACTTCGCGTGTTGAATTAGGCCCTCGCGAAAAATTATTTGTACCAAGTCACCAACTCGATAGAGGCACGCTCGAGAATGAATTATTCCGCCTTACAAAAGAATTAGGCACAGAAGTAGTTTTAGGTGCGCGCGTTAAAGATGTTGAATTTTGCGATGGTTATAATGAAGTAACTTATATTGTAAATAAGGAAGAATTCAAAGCAAGAGGCAAATGGACTCCCGATGCGTCTGGTCGTGGAAATGTTCTAAAACATAAATTAGGATTTAAAAAAGATTGGGATCATGATGTAAATGCAGTGTGGTGGCGATTGAAAGGTGTGATTGATATTGATGAGTGGACCGATAATAAGGAGTGGAAAAATAAACTTAAACCACGTTTGCGTTATTTAAGCACTGTCCATTTTATGGATAAAGGCTATTGGGTGTGGGTGATTCCATTAGGAACAGAAAACACAAGTATCGGAATTGTTGCCGATCAAAAAATTCATCCCTTTGATCAACTCAACCAATATCACAAGGCTATTGCATGGTTAGAAAAAAATGAACCGCTATGCCATAAAATGTTGGAGCCTCTAGGAAAAGGCGATGGTTTAATGGATTTTCTGATATTAAAACATTATGGCCACTCCACACAAAAAATATACTCTGCCGAACAACGTTGGGCAACAACCGGTGAATCGGGACCATTCTTAGACCCGTTCTATTCTCCTGGAACAGATTTTATTTCATTAAATAATACTTGGCTAAGCGATTTAATTTTACGCGACCTTGCCGGAGAAGATATTGCCTTAAGAACATTGGTGTATGAACAAACACACCTAAATATTTTTGAAGCCTGGACACAGATTTATCAGAACAAATACCAACTGTGGGGAAATACACAAATCATGGTTGTAAAAATCTTCTGGGACTGGGCGGTCTATTGGTCGGTATTAGCTTTATTATTCACCAATAATGCATTTACAGATTTAAAAGTATTAAAAGAGTTATTTGCCTCTGAAAACGGATTAGGAAAAAAATTCACAAAGCTCCATATTCAGATGCAGAATTTCTTTATTCAATGGAAACCTTACGATACGGAAGTGTTCGAGAACCGTTACATCGATCCGTTTGACTTAGACTTCTTAAAAAACTTCCAGCAAGGAATCGATGTCCAACACGGCAACTCTCAAAATTTATTGAAAAAAATTTCTGAAAACATTGCTATTTTAGAAAAAGTGGCGGCTGAAATTTTCAGGTTAGTGAGTCATCATGCCAAAGGAACAGATTTGGATATGAAAGTAAATCCTTACACTGTTGACCTCGAAAATGGTACCACCGACACTACTAGCACCAACGCATTACCTTTTGATGAACAAATTGCAAAAGATGTTAAGGTTATGTGGTTTTATAAAGAGAAAGAATTAATTTAACACCTTGTTACTTTTTTATGTTTGACGTTTATATAACAAAAGCCTCCCGATTTTTACCGAATGATCCCATTTCCAATGATGAGATGGACGCTTATCTTGGCCTCATTGACGGTAAGCCCTCGAAGGGGAAAAGCCTTACACTACGGAATAACGGAATTAAAACAAGATACTATTCCATTGATAAAAACGGGCATTCTACTCACAATAATGCACAAATGACAGCTCTGGCAATTCAAAAGTTATCCAATGGAGATTTTAAATTAGCGGACATTGAATTGATAGCATGTGGAACAACCACTCCTGACAACTTATTGCCTTCCCATGCATCGATGGTACATGGCGAATTAAAAACCAATCCTGTTGAACTCGTGTCTCCATCAGGTGCCTGCTGTGCCGGTATGCAAGCTTTAAAATACGGATACATGTCGGTTGCTTCAGGTAACACAAAAAACGCTGTGTGTACCGGATCAGAAAAAACATCTTCTTGGTTGCGCTCTGAACAGTTTGAAAAGGAAACTGAAAAATTAGCTGAACTTGAACAACAGCCTCTCATTTCATTCGAAAAAGATTTTTTAAGATGGATGCTATCCGACGGCGCAGGTGCAGTTTTGTTAGAAAACAAACCAAGAGGTCCTGTGTCATTAAAAATCGAATGGTTAGAAATAAAATCATTTGCCAATGAAATAGAAACCTGTATGTATGCAGGTGCTGATAAAAATGCAGATGGAACAACCACCGGCTGGAAAGAGATGACACCCGACGAATGGATGGCTCATTCTACTTTCGCATTAAAACAGGATGTTAAGTTACTGGGAAAACACATTGTACCCACCGGAACTTTGTACTTGAAAGACCTGCTTGAAAAGCATAAACTGGATATAAATACAATCAGCTATTTTTTACCTCATCTGTCATCAGAATTTTTCAGAAATAAAATTGCGGAAGAAATTGTCAAGTACAATATCAATATCCCGCAAGAAAAATGGTTTACCAACCTTACTCAATTAGGAAATGTTGGAGCGGGCTCAGTATATTTAATGATTGAAGAATTAATGAATTCAGGTAAATTAAAAAAGGGCGATAAGATTTTATTAATGGTTCCTGAGAGCGCACGCTTTACATACGCCTACGCTTTGTTAACCGCTTATTAATTCATGAAAAAAGAAGAAATACCGCAAGATAAATCGGCGCTTGAAAAATACACGCGCGACATGTTGTATGTGAAAAATGCGGATGGGAAATACACCACTGCACTAAGCACAGGTTGGGAAGTTAAAAAAGTGGCTTTGGATAATGCATGGGAAGATATTAATGAACGTGTGAAAGAAACTGCATTAGCAGTAAAAAACGGAGAGAAAAGTCCGGTTGCTTATTATATGGAATTAAAATTAATGGATTTAACATTGCTTTCTGCATATACAGGTTTTTGGAAGTTTAATATTAAGCGCCACATGAAACCGTCTGTATTCGCCAAACTAAGTGATGAAAAATTATCCCGCTATGCAAAAGCATTCGATATTACATTACAAGAATTAAAAAATTTCAAAGGATAGTGAAGAAAGAATTTAAGCACATACAAGCTGCGCATTGCGAAAACGGCGTTGCCACGAGTTTATTAAGATATCACGGATTAGATTTTGTAACTGAACCTTTAGTGTTCGGAATGGGTTCAGGGATTTTTTACATTCATATTCCATTCTTAATGATTAATGGCGGACCTGCAGTTTCTTATCGAACAATGCCCGGTTTTATTTTTTCGCGTGCTGCGAAACTATTGGGATTAAGTGTGACCAGAAAAAAATTCGGCAGTGAACAAAAAGCGAAAGAATTTCTGGATAATAAAATTAAATCGGGTGAGCCTGTTGGATGCCAGGTAGGCGTTTTTAATTTGCCTTACTTTCCTCCTGAATATCGTTTTCATTTTAACGCGCACAATCTAATTACATTTGCAAAAGAAGGAAACGAATATTTAGTAAGCGATCCGGTAATGGAAACTGTTACACGCCTTACTGAAGAAGACATGATGAAAGTTCGTTTTGCCAAAGGGCCATTTGCACCTAACGGCCATGTTTACTATCCTGAAAACATAAAAGCAGTGAGCGACGAAACGATTCGACGAGCGATTGTGAAAGGCATTAAACGTGCTTCACGTGATATGCTTTATATTCCGGGACCAATCGCAGGAGTTTCTGGTATTAATTATACAGCTAAACACATTCGTAAATGGCGCGATAAATTAGGCGCTAAAAAGGCTGCTTTATATTTAGGACAAATTGTTCGTATGCAAGAAGAAATTGGTACCGGTGGCGGTGGATTTCGTTTTATTTACGCAGCGTTTTTAGAGGAAGCTTCTAAATATTTAGGTGACGACCGCTTATTAAAAGTATCTGATGAATTTACAAAAGCAGGTGATTTATGGCGAACAAGTGCCGTGCAAATGGGAAGAATTTATAAAGGAAGATTAGACGATCAGAAATATTATGACGAATGTGCCGATATGCTCAATCAAATTTCTGCAATAGAAAAAGGTGCGTTTCGAGAACTAAAAAATATGACCTTAAAATACTAGAATAAAAAAAGCCCTTAATTTCTTAAGGGCTTTAATTTAATTATTTAGTAAGATTACTCGTAAGTACCATTGCTGGCTGCTTGTTTTTTATACTTCATTAAACGAAGCGTCCAATATGCTAAAAGGAAAATAACAAATCCACCCATTAAAACATTTGGCATTTGGCTTAATGCACGCATACCTTTGAAACACCAGTAGAAGAAAGTTCCTGTTCCTTCAAAGATATCAGTCCAAGTAATCATTAAAAGTTTCATTTGTATAAATTTTGTAAGTTTACCGTACAAATATATAAATAATTAGAAATCTAAAAAATTGTGGTAGTCGGTACATTAAAAAAGGGTTTAAAAGGTGCGCTACCGGTAATTATTGTCTATTTTCTTATAATGATTGTGCTGAGTTTTTTTAGTTTAAAAAGCTCAGAATCTGCGAATTACGGCGGTGTTCTTTACAAACTACTTCATTCCTCAGTTTCCTCCCTACTCGCCATAAATAGTATCAACTTAATTGCCTTAGCCATTGGAGCAGTGCTCATTTCCATACTTTCCATTCGTGAGGAAATGGTTGAGAAAACCAATTACATTCCGGGCTTTCTTTATTTGTTATTTGGAAGTACAATAGTGGGGTCGGAATTAGTTCACCCCTCCGTGATTGCAAATGTTTTCATTTTATTGGCACTGATTTATCTTATCGAAACCTATCGCGAAGAAAATGTTTTACCAATGCTCTTTAAAGCCTCATTCTTTATTTCCTTAGCTACCTTTTTTTATACTAATTATGCCTTTTTCATTTTCCTATTCTTTATCTGTCTATTGGTATTACGTCCATTTAATTGGCGCGAGTGGACAATTGGCTTACTGGGACTATCTACACCGGTGGTGATTTATATCTCAGTTGGGTATCTTGCCAATTACAATTATTACGATTATTCTAATAACTTAAATACACTATTAAGTAACTTCAGAACACCACTTATATCCGAGTTTTTCTATCCGCTATTAATAATTTTATTATTGCTTTTATTACTAACTGCCGCAAAACATCTCACACGGGGATTAGGCACACGCATCAAAACACAAAAAAATCTTGGAATTATGTACTGGTTATTATTGTTATCCGTAATTAATTTTTTTGCTAAAGACAACAGCTATTATTTTCCTTTGATAGCGTCCATCATTCCAATCAGTATTTTATTGGGAGATTATTTCTACAACATAAAACAATTGAAAGCAGCAAACGCGCTTTTCGTTTTGCTATTGGCCGCAAGTTTCTTTATGCTGGCAATGAAGTTAAATTAAATAAAGGCTTAATTATTTGGAAAGCTCTTCCCAATACTCAGCTGCTCTTCGTGTATGCGGAATTACAATTGTACCCCCAACAATATTCGCTACAGCAAAAATTTCATAGATTTCATCAGTAGTACAACCTTGCTCTTTACATTTTCCTAGATGATACTTAATACAATCATCACAACGTAAAACCATGCTTGCAACTAACCCAAGCATTTCTTTTGTCTTTACATTTAATGCGCCTTCGGCATAAGTATTGGTATCAAGATTAAACAATCGCTTTAACACCAAGTTATCTTTGCTCATTAGTAAATCGTTCATGCGTGAACGATAATCATTAAATTCTTGCACAGGATTGCTCATTAGTCTTCGAGTTTATATTTTTTTACCACGTACTTAGAAACATAAATACTTACTTCATATAATAAATACATTGGAACCGCTACAACCATTTGAGAAGTAACATCAGGACTAGGTGTAATTACTGCTGCTGCAATTAAAATAACAACAACCGCATGCTTACGATATTTGCGCATGAATGCTGGAGTTAATAAAGTCATGCGCGAAAGAAAATAAACTAAAATCGGTAATTCGAAAATTATTCCCGAGACTAAAGTCATTGTAGTAATAAACGAAGAGTAATCATCTAATGTTTGATTCGTTTCAATCAATCCGCTATCCGACATTTGATAATTAATAAGGAAATTGTATGACATTGGAAACATAATGAAGTAACCGAAACAAATTCCAAATAAAAATAAAAGAGAAGCGATTACAACAAATATTTTTACCGGACCAAGCTCTTTATCCTTTAAAGCCGGACGAACAAACTTCCATAATTCCCATAATAAAAAAGGGAAACCCAAAATCAACCCGCCCATAAAAGCAAACCACATGTGTGTAAAAAATTGTTCTGATATACCAAGGGTTTGTAGCTTTACCTCTTTTACCTTCATACACATCACGTCACCCGCTCCGATTTTATGACCTAAGGCACATAAGGCGCGGTATGAAATAAAATCCTGTTTAATTGGTCCTAAAAAAATTTCATCGATAAAAATTCCGGGTAAACAAAAGATTGCTATAGCAAAGATGACAATAACAGCAGCACTGCGAACAAGGTGCCATCGCAATTCCTCAAGGTGTTGCAGAAATGACATTTCCTTTGGTTGTCCGTTACTATCTGTATTTCCTAATAAGGCCATTTTTAGAGTGAACAAATGTACGATTTAGGTCTGTCTTAAACAATTGGTTGATTCATGCCGTAGGTACAAGCCCCTAAATGAGGCAATCCCCTGATTAATCGAGTAAAAAACACAAATGACAAGTGAAATTTTAATAGTATTGTATAAAACAAAAACCTATGAAAAAACAATTACATTTTTTAATCATGACCTGCCTATTTCTTCTAACAGGAAGAATTTTTGCTCAGGTTCCGGTTGCTAATTTCTCTTTTTCGCCCAACCCTGTTTGTGCGGGCTCTACTGTAAGTTTTACAGATCAGTCAACGAACAGTCCAATTGCCTGGTCATATACATTAGCAGGTGCAACGCCGTCGGTAATGACGGCTCAAAACCCAACTGTGCTGTATAATACTGCCGGTGTTTATACAGTTGGATTAACTGCACTTAACCTATCAGGACCAAGTTTGCCGGTAGTTAAAACCATTACAGTTAATGCGCGCCCTAACTCTACAATATTACCGGGTTCTATTACAGTTTGTCAAGGTGCAACAGCTATTTTCTCTGTTATAGCTACCGGACCCGCTCCATTTACTTACAGTTGGAATACTGGATCAACTACCTACAGTATTGCCGCTAGCCCAACTACAACTTCTATTTATTCGTGTATTATTACCGGAAGCAACGGTTGCACCAGCACACAAAGCGCAGTGGCAAACGTAAGCCCAGGTCCGAACGTAACAACACTTGCAAATCCAGCTAATATTTGTAATCCCACTATTCCTTCAACTTTAACAGCTGTAGCAATTGGATTTTCACCACTAACCTATTCTTGGAGCACCGGCTCTACAACAAGTGTAGCTATTACCCCGGTGCCGGGCAATTTTTCTGTTACAGTAACAGACGCCAATGGTTGCAAGACAACAAAAACATTAACAGTTGGCTCTGGCACTTTACCTACAGTTGCTGTTACAGCTAGCCCGGCAGTTATTTGCAGCGGAAGTTCAACTAATTTATACGCTACCGGTACAGCAACTTCTTATACTTGGAGTACTAGTCAAACCACTCAAAGTATTTCAGTTTCTCCCATGTTCACAACAACTTATGTTGTAACAGGAAGTAATGGAGTATGTACACGTACAGCAGCTGCAACAGTTTCGGTTAACATGACTCCAACAGTAATTGCGGTTGGCGGACCAAACCCTTTGTGCGCAGGCCAAAGCGCTACATTAAATGCAACAGCAATTGGCCCATTATTAACATATTCATGGAGTTCAGGCGGAACAGGGCCTACAACGGTTGTGAGCCCTACTACTTCAACAGTATATACTGTTACTGGTACTAGTCCAGCTGGTTGTACCGGATTTACTCTTGTTCCAATAACAGTAAACGTTTGTACAGGTGTTGAATCTGTTACAAAAAACAATTCAATAAATGTTTACCCGAATCCAAATAATGGAGAGTTTACTGTGAATGCGAGTTCATTAACTGCAGTAAATACAATTGAAATTTACAACAGTCTAGGAGCACTCATTCACAAAACTGAAATCAAAGATGCTGTAACTAAAATTAATGTTCAGGAATTTCCTTCGGGCATTTATCACATCCGATTAATGTCCGGTAATAAACAAGTATATAAAAACAAAATTATTAAAGAGTAACCTTTGCTTCATCTGAAAACTAAATCCCCTTCAGAAATGTTGGGGATTTTTTTATTCTACATCGATACCGGCTTCTTGTAAATCATCCCAAAATGCCGCATAAGATTTATTCACCACTTCTTCATCATCGAAAGTAAGTGTGCTACATTTCATCACAAGTGGCGCAATGCTCATGGCCATGCGATGATCATGATAAGTTTTAATTTCATCAGTTGGTGTTAATGGTGATGCATTAGGATTTATCTTAATGGAACTATCTGTCATCTCAATCGACGCACCAAATCGTTCGAGTTCAGCCTTCATGGCAGCAATTCTGTCTGTTTCTTTAATGCGTAATGTTTGTAGTCCGGTTAAATGTGCTTTAAGTCCTAATCCAACGCATGTAGCAGCAACAGTTTGCGCGATATCAGGACAATCGAGAAAATCATAATGCAATTCAGATATAGATGAAGCTTGCTTTGTTAAAGTTATCCCGGTAGCATCCCATTGTGTTTTTACACCTAATTTCTCATATAAAGATTGGACAATAGAATCTGATTGAAAACTGGACTTATTGAAATTCCGTAGTGTTACTTTTGCTTCATCTGCTAATGCCACAAAACTGTACCAATACGAAGCAGATGACCAATCGGACTCTACATAGTAATCGAGTCCGTCTTTTTTGTAATGAGCAGAAGGAACTTTAATCACATTACCAATTTGTTCAACAGCCACACCAAATTGGTTCATCACTTCAATCGTCATTTTAATGTACGGCTTCGAAACTGATTCGTTTTTTATCTGAAGGGTTAATCCACTTTCAAGGGTTGGTGCAATCAATAATAAAGCTGTAATAAATTGACTACTTACACTTCCATCGATTTCAATTGCACCACCATTTAATTTACTCCCAACAATTTTTAAAGGAGGAAAGCCTTCTTTATTCAGATAAGTAATATTAGCACCCAGCTTTCTCAATGTATTTACCAACTCACCAATCGGACGTTGTTGCATCCGCTCCGACCCGGTTAAAGTCCAGTCGCCAATTTTACCGCTTAAATACGCTGATAAAAACCGCATGTCGGTACCGGCATGCCCGACATCAATTATGGAAGAAGTTTTCCCTTTTACCAAACCAAGTTCCTTTGCCATCGTGATGGTATCGTCAGAGTCGGATAAATTTTTGAAGTGTAAATCCAATCCTGAAATTGCACGCACCATTAAAAGGCGATTGCTCAAACTTTTAGAACCCGAAATATGAATTTCGGTATTTATCAATTTATTTGGCGTGCTAATTTTTATCATGCACAACTGAATTATAATATTCCAGAGAAGATTTTACCAATGAGGCGGGAACAATCTGATTTATTTTACAAGAACCTATTTTGTTCAACAGTGAGAAGAGTACTTTGCCGTTGCTGTTTTTCTTATCGTTTAAAATAAGTA